>NZ_JBALMR010000031.1:0-30171 GCF_036963165.1 Bacillus sp. JJ675
CCTGATCACATTCTGATAGAATATTCAATTTTTCTTCTTTTGAAAACCATTTTCCAGCCATGAAAAAACTCCCCCAAGGCAAACAGATTTTTTTATTTCATCTGTCTACCTTTAGGGGAGCATATCACTGTCTCCGGTTTTTTCATGCCTCCCGTCTTACGCAGGCAGGCTGGCCATAATGCCGTTGTACAGCTTAAATATGAGATAAATCGTTCCGATGAAAAACGTAAACCAAAACAGCAGCTCAAACATAATAAAGCCGATCAACGAACCAAATGAAAGCGTGCTGTGAATCGCATAGACGATAAAAATAAAGTAAACAAGCGTCGCCAGCAGGAAAAGCGCTGCAATTCCGACAGGAAATTGGACAAAAATAAAGGATAAAAGCCCTGCTACGAGATAGATGACAGAACCGATCCTGATCTTCCTCAAGTTTGCGCCTTCAGGATCTTTTGCAAAAAATAAAAGGGAAAGCTCTGTCACCGTGTTGGCGATTAATTTAAGCGCGGAAAACACCATAAAAGAAATCAGTGCGAAAACAACAAACAAAGCCATCCTGATGCCGTTCTCAGAAAAAAACTCAAGCATTCCTTCGTAGATGCCGAAGGTTGACAAAAGCTGCATGGCATAGATAACGGCTGAAATCGCCAGTGAGGAGCTGAAAAGCAATATTGCAAAAAACGGAAAATAACCTGTTACATAAGTATTTTTCATGAAATAGACCCTTTCTGATATGTTCCACCATTCATTATGTACGACTTTAGCACCTGTTGACAAGAATATTTTCCATATTTTTATCTAAACCGGCTGTTTCAGCGGCGGAACATGCAGGATTCTTCACAAATCCGCCATTTGCCTGTAAAGTATTAATTGTTGACTTTATCAATAGATCGCGAGGAATCGCCATTGAAAAAAACATTAACACTCCAGACGCGCTTGACGATATTTGTCTGTGTTGTCGTATTTATTTCTTTATTGATCACCTTTTTTATGATCGGCTCTGAAACGGCAAGGAACATCCGGGAGCAGGAACAAACGATCGCGCTCCAGACGGCGCAGCTTGTCGCTGAATCCCCGTTGACGGTGTATGCTTTTGAAAGCGGCACATACAAAGAACTTCAGGACTATACGCTCCGCGTTCAAAAAATCACCAAAACGGATTTTGTCGTTGTGATGGATATGAACAGCATTCGCAAAACCCACCCCGATCCTCATAAAATCGGCAAGAAATTTGCAGGCGGAGACGAAAACGAAGCATTGAAAGGCCACCAGCATATCAGCACGGCAAAAGGCACGCTCGGCGAATCCCAGAGGGCTTTTGTCCCGGTTTATAATGAAAAAGGTAAACAGCTCGGAGCTGTTGCGGTCGGGATCACCCTCAATGAAATTCAGGAGATTATCAACCGGAGCCTCCGTCCTTTATATACGGTCATCGTTCTCAGCATCTGCGCCGGCATCATCGGAGCTGTCATCGTAGCCAGAAAAGTCAAGACGATCATGTTCGGAATGGAGCCTTACGAAATCGCCACACTGCTGAATGAACGGAGCGCCATGCTTGAATCGACGAAAGAAGGCATTCTCGCCGTCGATCAAAGCGGCAGTATCAAGCTGGCCAACGCTGAAGCAAAACGGCTGTTCAAAAAAATGGGGATCAACGAAAGCCCGATTGATCAGGACGTAAGCACTCTTCTCCCAAACAGCCGGCTGAAGCAAGTCATCGAAACGAAGAAGCCGCTAAACGACCGGGACGTCAGAATAAACGGCCTTGAGCTTGTCTTTAACGAAGTGCCGATCCACTTAAAAAAAGGCAACATCGTCGGTGCCATCGCCACGTTCCGCGACAAAACGGAGGTTAAACATTTAGCCGAACAGCTGTCAGGTGTTAAAATGTATGCAAATGCACTGAGAGCGCAATCCCATGAGTTCATGAACAAACTCCATGTCATCCTTGGACTCGTCCAATTAAAGAACTATGATGAACTGGGAAACTATATTAAAGATATTGCGATTTACCAGCAGTCTGAAACGAGTGAAATCATTAACCATATTAAAAATTCCGTACTTGCGGGCTTTTTGCTCGGCAAGCAGAGCTATATCCGGGAGCAGGGAGCGTCTTTGGAAGTGAACTGCTCAACGACGATTCCGAATACGGCGAATACGGAAGTGATCCATGACCTGATCACGGTCATCGGCAACCTGCTCAACAATGCCTTGGATGCCGTCTCCGCTTCGGACAAAAAAAATATCTCGATATCGTTCAGATACCATGACGGCCAGCTTGATATCGAGGTGACGGATACCGGGATCGGCATATCTGAAGAAGACCAGCGGAAAATGTTTGAACAAGGCTTTTCTACAAAAGGATCCAACCGGGGCTTCGGACTTTATTTCGTAGAACAAAGCCTCGAAAATTTAAACGGACATATCATCGTGACGAGCGAAAAGAATGAAGGGACGACGTTCAGTCTCCGCATTCCGTACGAACCTAAGGAGGAAGACCATGATTGACGTATTAATTGTTGAAGACGACCCGATGGTAGGAGAGCTGAATAAGCGCTATCTCAGCCAAATAGACGGATTTCATCTGAAGGGGATCGCCGCTTCATTTCAGGAGGCAGTCTCTTTCCTGAGGGAGCACCATGTCGACCTCATCCTGCTTGACATTTACATGCCGGGCAGAAACGGCGTTGAGCTCTTAACAGAAATCAGGCGCCAAAACCAGGCGGTCGATGTGATTGTCATTTCCGCCGCAAGCGAAATGGACGTTGTTCAAAAGACGCTTCGTTTCGGCGCAGTCGATTATTTAATTAAACCTTTTGAATTCGAGCGGTTTCAATCCGCCCTCACCGATTACAAGCGAAAACAGCAAATCTATGCAAGCAACCGGAATATCAGCCAAAAAGAACTCGACTTCGAGCTTTTTCAAAAGAAGCGCGCACCTGAAAAAGTCCATCTGCCAAAAGGGCTGACAAAAAGCACCTTGAAGTTGATCTGGTCAAGCATCAAATCGTTTGACAGCCTGACGTTTACGACGGAAGACCTGGCAAAACACACCGAAATCTCCCAGGTATCCATCCGGAAGTATTTGAAATTTCTCGAAGAAATCGAGGTTCTTAACGTTGAAATGGCCTATGGAACGATCGGAAGACCCGTCTTCCAGTACAAACTAAACACAAGCCAAATAAATGTGATTAACCAGTATTTATAGGCCCGTCCTCCCCCCTTCTCCGCCTGAAGGGGGGATTTTTTTTGCAGAAAAAACGTGGCAGACCGCTTGATCCGGCACGGGCCGCGATATACAAAATAGTTCAGATCGTGTCAGGTGAAATTTCAAAATTGAAGTGTTTTTTGAAATTCAGGGAATTTTCTATTTATTTATTCTGAACAAAGTGATAAATTTATGATTGATTGGCTGATTGTGAAATAAGACAGATGTCTTATTACCTAAAAATCGGGACCGGTACAGATGATATGCCGGCATTTATCGGGGATGGTGAGACATTGGTCCTCCCGCAGATAAATATGTATTCCGGAGCCGATCAATACAAAATTGGGGGGTTATTTCTTGAATAAGCGCAAAGCTGGACTGGCTCTTTCGCTTGTCGTGGCCGCAGGTGCAATCTTGACCGCATGCGGAGCAGGCGGAAATAAAACTGGTGCCGAGAAGAAAAAAGACGATTTTACGGTCGCAATGGTAACGGATGTCGGAGGGGTAGATGATAAATCTTTTAACCAATCCTCATGGGAAGGGATTCAGGCTTTTGGAAAAGCCCATAACATGGAAAAAGGCAAAAACGGGTACGACTATCTGCAATCGAAATCAGATGCTGACTATACGACAAATCTCAACAAGCTGGCACGCGAAAAATTCAGCCTCATTTACGGCGTCGGCTACCTGATGGAGGATGCCGTCACCGAAATCGCCGAACAGCGTCCTGACAGCCACTTTGCTATCATTGACGCCGTCGTGAAAAAAGATAATGTGGCAAGCATCACATTCAACGAGAATGAAGGCTCATTCCTCGTCGGGGTTGCCGCAGCTTTATCAAGCAAATCGAAAAAGATCGGTTTTGTCGGCGGAATGGAGTCGGAATTGATCGAAAAGTTCGAAGCCGGATTCCGCGCGGGCGTACAGGCCGCTGATCCAAAAGCGACCGTACAGGTCAAATACACGGGGGCCTTCGATAAAGCCGATCTTGGAAAAGCTACGGCTGAAAGCATGTACAAATCGGGTATCGATGTCATTTACCATGCAGCCGGAGGAACCGGAAACGGCGTATTCACCGAAGCAAAAAATCTGAAAAAAGAAGATAAAAACCGCAGCGTCTGGGTTATCGGCGTCGATAAAGACCAACACACAGAAGGACAGGTCGAAGGAACCGACTTAAATGTCACGCTGACCTCTATGATCAAAAAGGTTGATGTTGCCGTTCAAGACTTGACTGAAAAAGCAAGCAAAGGCGATTTTCCGGGCGGCAAAACGATCACGTACGGCCTTAAGGAAGACGGCGTAGGCATCGCTCCGACAACCGATAACCTCTCAGAAGACACAATCAAAGCCATCGACGAATGGAAACAAAAAATCATCGACGGCAAGGTCAAAGTACCTTCTTCCCGCAAAGAGCTAAAAAACTTCAAGATATAACGTTGCTCAAAAACAATGTTCATAGCAGGCGGACGGCTTTGCCGAAGCCTAAAGGAGCTGCAGTCATGCAGCTTTTCTTATGCTGATCTTAAAACAAAGGAGCGGACCTGAACCGTGGAATATGTCATTGAAATGCTAAACATACGCAAGGAATTCCCAGGTATCGTCGCCAATGACCATATTACCCTGCAAGTAAAAAAAGGCGAAATTCATGCGCTCCTCGGCGAAAATGGCGCAGGGAAATCGACTTTGATGAACGTGCTTTTCGGTTTGTACCAGCCTGAAAAAGGCGAAATCAAGGTGCGCGGCAAAACGGTGAAGATCACCAGCCCCAACATCGCCAACGACCTTGGAATCGGCATGGTCCATCAGCATTTCATGCTTGTCGACACATTTACCGCAGCCGAAAACATCATCATTGGAAAAGAGCCGAAAAGATTCGGCATGATCGACAAAAAACGTGCCGTCCAAAAGGTGCGCGAGCTTTCCGAAACTTACGGGCTGAAAGTCGATCCGGAAGCAAAGGTGTCGGACATGTCGGTCGGAATGCAGCAGCGCGTGGAAATATTGAAAACCTTATACCGCGGCGCCGACATTCTCATTTTCGATGAACCGACTGCAGTCTTGACGCCTCAGGAAATCAAAGAACTGATTCAAATCATGAAAAACCTTGTAAACGAGGGCAAATCGATTATTTTGATCACCCATAAGCTGAAGGAGATCATGGAGGTTGCTGAAAAGGTCACGATTATCAGAAAGGGAAAAGGCATCAAAACCCTCAATGTCAAAGACACGAATAAGGATGAGCTCGCAAGCCTGATGGTCGGACGGGACGTCTCTTTTACAACCGCCAAGAAGGAAGCTGAACCGAAGGGCAAAGTCCTGTTGATCAAAGATTTGACTGTCAAAGACAAGCGCGGCATCGAAGCCGTCAAACGGCTCAATTTATCGGTCGCAGCCGGGGAAATCGTCGGCATTGCCGGAGTTGACGGAAACGGGCAGACAGAGCTGATTGAAGCGATTACAGGTCTGAAGAAAACACATGCCGGCACCATCTCCTTAAACGGAAAAGAAATCCAGAACCTGACGCCGCGGCGCATCACGGAAGCAGGCGTCGGGCATATCCCGCAGGACCGGCACAAACACGGCCTCGTTCTCGATTTTCCGATCGGCGAAAACATCGTCCTGCAAAGCTATTACAAACGCCCTTTCTCCAAATTCGGCCTGCTGAACCAAAAAGAAATCTATCAAAAAGCAAGACAGATCATCGGCGAATTTGACGTGCGCACGCCTGATGAATACACGCCGGCCAGGGCGCTGTCGGGCGGAAATCAGCAAAAAGCGATCATCGGCCGCGAAGTGGACCGCGGACCCGATCTTTTAATTGCCGCCCAGCCGACAAGGGGCCTTGATGTCGGTGCGATCGAATTCGTTCATAAGCGTCTGATTGAACAGCGGGACGCAGGAAAAGCGGTGCTCCTTCTTTCATTCGAATTGGATGAAATCCTGAATGTGAGTGACAGAATCGCCGTCATATTTGAAGGCAGCATCATCGCTGAAGTCAATCCAAAAGACGCGACTGAACAGGAGCTTGGCCTCCTGATGGCCGGAAGCAAGAAAAAGGAAGCGGGGAAAGAAGCAAATGTATAAACGATTATCGTCTTTACTCATACCGCTCACAGCCATTATTCTCGGATTGCTCGCCGGAGCCGTCATCATGCTTCTGAGCGGATATGACGTCATGAGCGGATATTCCGCCCTTTGGAACGGCATCTTTGGGGAAACCTATTATATCGGCGAAACCGTCAGACAGATTACCCCTTACATCTTATCAGGCCTTGCCGTAGCGTTCGCTTTTCGGACGGGATTATTCAACATCGGCGTCGAGGGACAGCTGCTTGCGGGATGGACGGCAGCCGTTTGGATCGGGACCGCCGTCGAAGCGCCGATGTTCATCCACCTTCCGCTCGCCGTCTGCGCCGCCGCGCTTGCGGGCGCTCTGTGGGGATTCATTCCCGGCTTTTTAAAAGCGCGCTTTTACGTACATGAAGTGATCGTGACGATCATGATGAACTATATCGCGCTGCACGTCACCAACTATTTGATCATGTACGTCATGACAGATCATAAGGATAAAACGGAAAAGATTTCCGAAACGGCGTCACTCAGATCGGACTTTCTTGAGAGAATTACCGATTTTTCAAGGCTTCATTGGGGAATCGTCATCGCCCTCCTCGCAGCTGTCATCATGTGGATCATCATTCAAAAAACGACAAAAGGCTTTGAACTGCGCGCCGTCGGTTTAAACCAGCATGCATCACAATATGCGGGCATGAGCGTAAAGAAAAACGTGGTCACGGCGATGGTGATTTCCGGTGCATTTGCCGGTATGGCGGGAGCGATGGAAGGTCTCGGAACGTTTGAATACGCCTCAGTAAAGGGATCTTTTACAGGGGTCGGCTTTGATGGAATTGCCGTCGCCCTTCTCGGCGGAAATACGGCGCTTGGCGTCGTACTCGCGGCTTGCCTGCTCGGGGGATTAAAAGTCGGCGCTCTGAACATGCCGATCGAAGCCGGCGTTCCGACCGAAGTCGTGGATATTGTCATCGCCATCATTATTTTATTTGTCGCATCGCATTACATCATCCGCCTCATGATTCAAAAACTGGGCAGCAAGGGGGGAAAATAAGTGGATATCCTGCAAATACTCGGCATTATCGTTCCGGCTACGCTCGTCTATTCTGCGCCGCTTATTTTAACCGCTCTCGGAGGCGTCTTTTCCGAAAGATCCGGGGTCGTAAACATCGGGCTTGAAGGCTTGATGATCGTCGGAGCGTTTACGGCCGTGATCTTCAATTTGTTTTTCGCCCAGCAGTTCGGGGCTTTTACGCCGTGGCTGGGGCTTGCCGCCGCAATGGCCGCAGGCGGGCTTTTCTCCCTGATTCACGCCGGCGCTTCGATTTCATTCAGGGCCGATCAGACGGTCAGCGGAGTTGCCATCAACATGCTGGCGCTCGGCAGCACGCTGTTTTTCGTAAAGCTGATCTACGGAAAAGCCCAAACGGATAAAATCCCCGAACCTTTTTACAAAACGGATATCCCCGGTTTAAGCAGTATACCGGTAGTCGGCGATATTTTGTTCTCAGATGTTTATTTCACGTCGATTTTGGCGATTGTACTCGCCGGCGTTTCATGGTTCGTTTTGTTTAAAATACCGTTCGGCCTGCGGATACGCTCTGTCGGCGAACATCCGATGGCCGCTGATACGATGGGCGTGAATGTTTACAAAATCAGATACATCAGCGGTTTTATCAGCGGCCTTTTCGGCGGTTTGGGCGGCGGGGTATATGCGTCAACGGTCACGCTTGATTTTTCGCACGCCACCATCACGGGACAGGGCTTCATCGCCCTCGCTGCGCTCGTGTTCGGAAAATGGCATCCGATCGGCGCCCTCGGGGCAGCCTTGTTTTTCGGTTTCGCACAAAGCTTGAGCATCATCGGCTCCATGCTCCCTCTGTTTAAAGAAATACCGAATGTCTACATGCTGATTGCGCCTTACGTCCTGACGATCCTCGCACTTGCGGGCTTTATCGGCAGGGCGGACGCGCCGAAGGCAAACGGAATTCCGTATATAAAAGGAAAACGATGACAAATAAAACCCGAATAAGAGAACATTGTGTTCTCTTATTCTTTTTTCGCCAATTCCCTTAATAAAACCTAAAATTTTTTAAGCAAAACCCATGTTTTTACCACTTTTATGGTATGATGAAAAAGTCTGGTTACTGTCTGTTTATTGCAGAGGCTGAACAAATGATATAAAATGTAATATTGTTTAATTTGAATATAAAACGGTTTTATTTAAAGGATGCGAAATCAATTGAAAAAAACGATCATACCTTCTTTGATTACGATTGGAAACTTTGTTTCGGGATTATCGGCCTTGCTATTGGCGTTCAGAGGGTATTTATTATTGGCGATTCTATGTGTTTTGATCGGCGCCATTTTTGATATGCTTGACGGCATGGCCGCCCGAAAACTGAATGCCGTCACTCCGTTCGGAAAAGAACTGGACTCATTGGCCGATATTATTACGTTTGGCATTGCTCCGGCCATTATTACATATTCTGTTATTTTTCACGATGCGCCGCTGATGGGCCTCCCTTCAACACTCTTGTTCCCTGTCTGCGGAGCCCTTCGGCTCGCCCGCTTCAATATTCAAGGGGAGCAGGAATATTTCACAGGACTGCCGATTACTGCGGCCGGCACAATTCTCGTGATCCTGAACCTTTTATTTGATATCCTTGGCAAAAAGATGTTCATTATGATCACCTTATTCCTGTCCTATCTCATGGTCAGCAGGATCAAAGTCATCAGCCTAAAAGGGAAAAATTTATTGAAGAAAGTGAGCTAGGGTTTAATGGATGTAGCAAAAGAATTGATTTCCCAGTACGGGTATTTTGCGATTTTCGGCATGCTCGTCCTCGGAATTATCGGGCTGCCGATTCCCGACGAAGTGATGATGACATTTGTGGGATACCTGTCTTCCATTCATATTCTACATTACGGTTTAGCCATTGTGATCAGCTTTTCAGGCGCTTTATCAGGAATGGTCATCAGCTATTTTTTAGGCAAGAAAATCGGCAAACCGCTTTTAGACAAGTTCGGAAAATGGATAGGCCTGACCCCGAAAAGGCTGGAAACCGTCCGCCGCTGGTTCGACAAATACGGACCGTGGACGATCGTTTTCGGCTATTTCATTCCGGGCATCCGCCATGTGACATGCTATCTCTCGGGGATGAACGAAATGAAAATGAAAAAGTTTCTGACCTTTGCCGGTTCAGGAGCTTTTATTTGGTGTCTCGTCTTTATCACGATCGGGTACACAATCGGCGTAATTTAATAGCTTCCCGGATGATGCAGAAGGAGTGAACAGCTTGAAAAAGCGGCTTTACCGATGTTTGATAGAATTGACAAATAAAAAGGGCGTGTCCCGGGCATTGAAAAAATTTGCTCAGTCAAAACTCAGCAAACCGCTGATCCGCCCGTATATGAAAACCTTCCAAATCAATACGGAAGAAATGCTCGAGGATGTCAGCTCTTTTAACAGTTTGCACGAGCTGTTCATCAGAAGGCTGAAAAACGGAGCCCGCCCTATTCCTTCGGTCCCGGACTGCCTGATCAGCCCGGTTGACGGAGTCATAGAAGAAATGGGCACAGTCTCCGCAGATAAACAGTTTATCGTCAAACATAAACCTTATTCATTAGAGGAAATGATCGGCAATGATGCAATCGCAAACCGCTATTTAGGCGGAACCTATATCATCATCTATTTGAGTCCACGGGACTATCATAGAATCCACAGCCCGGCGGATGGCACGCTCGAAACGCAATATTCGCTCGGCAGCTCTTCATACCCTGTTAACAAGACAGGGTTGACATACGGCAAGTCGCCGCTGACGAAAAATTACCGGATGATTTCTGAAATCAGGCATCAATACGGATCAGCCCTTCTCGTAAAAGTCGGAGCGATGTACATTAATTCGATCGTCATGCTGCAGGAGGCGAAAAACTGGCGGCAAGGCGAAGAAATCGCCTACTTTTCATTCGGCTCGACCGTTATTTTGCTGTTTGAAAAAGATACTTTTATCCCGGTCGGCACCCTCTGTCCCTCATTGAAAGTAAAAATGGGGGACATTTTAGGCTCACTGGCAAGCGTAAAATAGACCTCAATCTCCCGAGTACACCTCCGGGGGATTTTTTAATCCGCTGATTTAAAAAGCTCCGTCTCCTAAATCAAAAAACAGAGAAAGGGTTTTCATTTTGATCCAAAAGACCTATAAAATAGAGAGTTTTGAAGGAAAGCGCTCTCTTAAGGGGTCTTTTTTCTCTTTAATTTAATTATCAATCACTTATTTTAATTTAAAAATACACAAAAAATACACTTTTCTTCTACAATTGTAACCATACAAATGTGGGGGTGTTTTTCATGGAAGCAGCAAAGAATTTGAAACCGATTACAACCGATCAAAAAGAACATAAAAATGCATTTCAAAAATTGATTCATTGGAAGATCGGCGTCATTCCGTTTCCGCTTTATCTGGCATTATCCATCATTATTTTTCTATCAGCTTATTTTAACCAGCTGCCTAACGATATGCTCGGCGGATTCGCCATCATCATGATTTTGGGAGTCGTGCTCGGAGATATCGGCCAGCGGATTCCGATTTTAAAAGATATCGGCGGACCTGCGATTCTTTCATTGTTCGTTCCTTCATTTTTAGTCTTTTATAAAGTGCTCAACCCGGCGTCTTTGGATGCGGTTACAACACTAATGAAAACGTCTAACTTTCTGTATTTTTATATCGCTTGTTTAGTTGCCGGAAGCATTTTGGGCATGCACCGCACGATTTTAATTCAAGGCTTTATGAGAATGTTCGTGCCGCTTTTGGCCGGTACTATCGCCGCCGTCGCTGCCGGAATACTCGTCGGCTTAATACTAGGCTACAGCCCTTATGAATCTTTCTTCTTTATTATCGTACCGATTATTGCCGGCGGTATCGGCGAAGGAATCTTGCCGCTGTCTCTCGCCTATTCGCATATTTTGGGACAATCTACCGATGTCTTTGTTTCACAGCTCATTCCGGCTGCGATTATCGGAAACGTCGTGGCGATCATCGCGGCAGGATTGATGAAAAAACTTGGCGAAAAGCGTCCTGAGCTAAACGGAAACGGACGGCTTGTCAAATCGAAAAAAGACGATGAAATTTTCAACCAAAAAGAAGAAGAGCCTAAAATTGATTTGAAATTAATGGGCGCGGGCGTTCTGATCGCTTGTACGTTCTTCATTTTCGGCGGCCTGGTTTCGAAATTCATCGCGATTCCAGGGGCGATTTTAATGATCATTGCAGCGGCTGCAGTGAAGTATGCGAAACTGCTGCCGGCCAGCATGGAAAAAGGCGCTCACCAGCTTTACAAATTCATGTCATCAAGCTTTACTTGGCCGCTGATGGTCGGACTTGGCATTCTTTATATCCCGCTTGATGACGTTGCAGCAGTCATCTCTGTTCGCTTCGTTATCGTCTGTGCATCCGTCGTTATCGCAATGGTCACTTCAGGGTACTTTGTCGGAAAATTGATGAACATGTATCCTGTCGAATCAGCGATCGTAACAGGCTGCCACAGCGGTCTTGGCGGAACCGGGGACGTCGCCATCCTTTCGGCTTCAGGAAGAATGGGCCTCATGCCGTTCGCACAAATCTCTACGCGTCTCGGAGGCGCATCCACGGTTATTATGGCAACCATTTTATTGAGATTTTTCACATCATAACAAACAAAAAGGAGTCTGATCGATACGATCGGATTCCTTTTTTTGTTTTCAGCGTTTTACAACTCTGATATATTCCCTCGGTTTAAAAGGAGCGTTTTCTTTTTCCATACCGCTTTCCGTCTGCATCGGGGCGAAATCGCCTTCAGACGTCCGCTCTTCTTCCGCCCCTGCTTCCGGATCGTTTTCAATGGGCATTTCCCTGTTGATGATAAACGCTCCCGCAAACATCGAGCAAAACAAACCGAGGCTGGCAAAAGCTTTTGTTCTCATCTTTTATCACCTTTCGAATAGTTTGTTCAAAAAAAAATGTATTATACAAATGCCTTATTTTTTGATAAAATTGTTTTCAAGTTCATAAGACCCCATAAAACCTTGATCCTTCGCGGTCATGCAGCCGTCCAAAAATTGAGTTATAATTTGTCTAGGTCGCCAGCTCTAAAAAAGTACAGCACGTTTGAAAATGATCGTATGGAACAAAATGTATGTATATAAGCTATCAAAAGGAGGTTAATGATGACGTCTTTACATATTGCAATAGTAGCGCCTTTAGTACTCGCCTTCTTGATTCCGCTGTTGGCGAAATATGTCCGCAAGATTCATACGGGCTGGTTTGTTCTTATTCTGCCTGTTTTATTATTCGTTTATTTTTTCCGTATGATCGGCATGACTTCACATGGCGGGACGTTAAAAGCAACTTTGGAATGGATTCCTTCCTTCGGCATTAATTTTACCGCCTATGTCGATGGTCTGGGACTCCTGTTTGCCCTCCTGATTACGGGGATCGGGGCACTGGTTGTTCTGTACAGCATTTATTATCTGTCCAAGGAAAAGGAACAGCTCGGGCCGTTTTACGTTTATCTGCTCATGTTTATGGGAGCGATGCTCGGCGTCGTACTTGTTGATAACGTCATTGTACTTTATTTATTTTGGGAATTGACCAGTATCTCTTCTTTCCTGCTTATCGGCTATTGGCACAAGCGGGAAAAGTCGCGTTATGGCGCGACAAAATCGATGCTGATCACGATTTTCGGCGGCCTTTCGCTGCTTGGAGGATTCATCCTGCTCTATATCATCACGGGTTCATTCAGCATCAGGGAAATGATCAGCCAGGTTGACGCCATATCGGCGAGCGGCTTTTTCCTGCCGGCTCTCGTGCTGATTTTGATCGGAGCTTTTACAAAATCGGCTCAATTTCCTTTTTATATCTGGCTTCCGGATGCGATGGAAGCACCGACGCCGGTCAGCGCTTATTTGCATTCGGCGACGATGGTCAAAGCGGGCATCTATTTGGTGGCAAGATTCACGCCCGTTTTCGCTTTTTCGGGAGAGTGGTTTTGGATCGTATCTTTGACCGGGATCATTACGCTTTTCTGGGGTTCATTCAATGCCGTCAAACAGACGGATTTAAAAGCGATTCTCGCATTCTCCACCGTCAGCCAGCTCGGAATGATCATGTCAATGCTCGGCGTCGGGGCGGCGGCTTTGCACTTTGAGCAGTTTAATTATTATTTGGTCGCGGTCATTGCCGCCGTCTTTCATTTGATCAACCATGCCACTTTTAAAGGCAGCCTTTTCATGGCGGTCGGAATCATCGACCATGAAACCGGAACGCGGGATATCCGCAGGCTCGGCGGTTTAATGACGATCATGCCGATCACCTTTACCATTTCGCTGATCGGCGCGTTTTCGATGGCGGGATTGCCTCCGTTTAACGGGTTTTTGAGCAAGGAAATGTTTTTTACGAGCATGCTTAGAATCACTGACTTCAACCTGTTCAGCGCTGATACGTGGAGCTTTTTGTTCCCTGTGCTTGCTTGGACGGGCAGTGTGTTTACGTTTATTTACAGCATGGTGTTGCTGTTTCAGACATTCGGGGGGAAATATCAGCCTGAAAAGCTTGAGAAAAAAGCGCACGAAGCTCCGCTCGGCATGCTGATTTCGCCGATCATCCTCGTGTCTCTGGCTGTGATCTTTTTCTTTTTCCCGAACATTCTGTCTTATACGATCATTGAGCCTGCGGCTGCTTCAATTATGCCGAGCCTTTTGGACGGGGATGAAAAATTCAAGGTCCATATTTCGATATGGCACGGTTTTTCGCCTGAGCTCTTTATGACGATCGGAGTTGCGGTGCTCGGTGTTCTCGCTTATCGAACCCTTGGCAAATGGAGGAAGGTCTATAGCCTGTTTCCTGATAAGCTGACGCTGAACAACTTGTACGACCGTTCCCTCTACGGGCTTGAAAAGGGCTCCAACAAAGCCACACGGACGTACATGACGGGTTTCCTTCGGGATTACCTCGTATACATTTTTGCATTCTTCATTATCGCAGTCGGCGGTACGCTTGTGCTGACGGGAGGCTTTTCCTACAGCGTGAAAGGGACCGCTTCAATCGGCGTTTATGAGCTCGTTTTGTCAGCGGTCATGATTGCCGCCACTTTTGGAACGGTTTTTGCGAGATCAAGGCTGACGGCGATTATCGCACTCGGTGTCATCGGCTATACGCTCGCTTTGTTCTTTGTAATTTTCAGAGCGCCCGATCTGGCGCTGACGCAGCTGATTATCGAAACGATTTCAGTGGCGCTGTTCCTGCTGTGCTTCTATCATCTGCCGAAGCTCAACTTCAAACCGAAAACGAAAACATTCAGGATCACGAATGCACTCGTTTCGATTGGCGTCGGAGCTGTCGTGACGCTGCTTGCTTTAGCTTCAAACAGCCAGCGCTCCCTTGAAAGCATTTCGTCTTATTTTATTGAAAACAGCTATAAGCTAGCCGGCGGCCACAATATCGTCAACGTGGTGCTGGTTGATTTCAGGGGATTTGATACATTATTTGAAATTACCGTGCTTGTCATCGCCGCGCTTGGCATATACGGAATGATCAGGCTCAGAATGGAGAAGGGAGGAGAAGAGCATTGAATAAACAGCAGACAAACGATGTGATTTTGCAGACCGTTACAAAGGTCGCCTGCTTTATCATTTTGCTCTTTTCATTCCACCTGTTTTTTGCAGGCCATAACAATCCGGGAGGCGGCTTTATCGCAGGGCTGATGACGTCTTCTTCCTTCGTGCTGCTCCTGCTTGCCTATGATTTGAAAACGGTGAAGAACATCCTGCCTATCAATTTTATTTATGTGGCTGCAACAGGCTTATTCATCTCCGTCTGCACTGGGATCGGGTCGTTTGTATTCGGCGCTCAGTTTCTCTCGCATGCGTTCGGCTATTTTCACCTTCCGCTTCTCGGGAAAACGGAGCTCGCCACCGCCGTGCTGTTTGACACCGGCGTATACCTCGTAGTGGTCGGAGTGACGATGACCATTATTCAGACGATTGGAGAGAGAGAATAATGGAGATTTTAATGGCGTTTATTGTAGGAATATTGTTCACGGCAGCGACTTATTTAATGCTGTCAAAAAGCCTTCTGAGGGTGATCATCGGAACGGCCGTTCTCAGCCACGGCGTACACCTCCTTTTGTTGACGATGGGAGGATTAAAAAAGGGTGCTCCTCCGATTTTAAAAAACGATACAGCGTCTTATGTCGATCCGATCCCTCAGGCTCTTATTCTGACGGCGATCGTCATCGCCTTCGGCGTCACGTCTTTCCTTTTGGTCATGGCCTTCCGCGCCTACCAGGAGCTGAAAATGGACGATATGGAACAAATGAGGGGAAATGATCAACATGAATAACCTTGTCATTCTGCCAATATTGATTCCTTTATTGGCCGCGGTTTTGCTAATCTTTATGAACAAATCGATCAAGCTGATGCGCGCCTTCAGCGCCGTCTCTTCCCTTGCAGCCGTGGCAGCGGCGGCCTTGCTCGTTCAGACCGTATTCACGGACGGGATACAAACCTTGTATCTTGGCGGGTGGAAGCCTCCGTTCGGGATCATCCTTGTCGCCGATCAATTCGCCAGCATTCTCGCATTGACGACTGCGATCATCGGATTCGCGACCGTCTTGTATTCGTTTCGTTCAATCGGGGAAAAACGGGAACGTTTCTTTTATTATCCGGCTGTCCAATTTCTGCTGGCCGGTGTAAGCGGAGCTTTTTTAACGGGGGATTTGTTCAACCTGTTCGTGTTCTTCGAAGTTCTTTTAATGGCTTCATACGTTTTAATCGTCATCGGCGGCACGAAGATCCAGCTGAGAGAATCATTGAAATATATCGTATTTAATATTATTTCTTCCGCTTTATTCGTGATCGGAGTCGCTTATCTATACGCCGTGACGGGCACATTAAACATGGCGGACCTCAGCGTGCGGATCAGCGAATCCGGACACGCCGGGCTGATCACCGTTATCGCCGTGCTGTTTCTCATCGTCTTTGGATTGAAAGGCGGGATTTTCCCGCTTTATTTTTGGATGCCCGGCTCTTATTATGCGCCGCCTGCGGCCGTTTCCGCTTTGTTCGGGGCGCTGCTCACCAAAGTCGGAATGTATGCGATCGCCCGCGTGTTCACGCTGATTTTCACGCAAAACGCCGGATATACCCATCAGCTGATGGTCTGGCTTGCGGCGCTCACGATCATATTTGGCGTTATCGGGTCAATCGCCTATTGGGACGTCCAAAAAATCATCATCTACAATATCGTGACAGCGGTCGGGGTGATTCTGTTCGGCATCGCCGCCAATACGCCCGCTTCCATCGAGGGATCCATCTATTATCTGATACACGACATGATCATTAAGGGAGCGTTGTTTATGCTGTGCGGGGCGCTGTTTGCGCTGGCCGGAACGAACAGCCTGAAAAAAATGAGCGGCTATATGAAAACCCATCCTGCCCTCGGCTGGATGTTCATGATTTCTGCCGTTTCATTAGCCGGAATTCCGCCCTTCAGCGGCTTTATCGGAAAGCTGAAAATTGCCGAAGGCGGCTTTATCAGCGGAGAGTTCGTCATCACCCTGCTGATGCTGTTATCAAGTCTGCTTGTCTTATATTCCGTCATGAAAATATTTATATACGGGTTTTGGGGGGAAGAACGGAAAGACGCTTCGCGAAACAGATCGGTGAAAGGCTTCATTTATCCGGCAGCGATCCTGCTCTTTCTGTCACTCGCGGTCGGAATCGGCACCGAGTTCGTCGCTCCGTACTTTCATCAGGCAGCCGATACGCTGATTCACCCTGAAAAATACATTGAAGCCGTTTTGAAGGAGTAGATCGCATGGCATTACAAATCTTGCTGAATGTTATTCTTGCATTGTGCTGGATGTTTCTGAACAATGATCCAACCGCCGTCGGCTTTATCACCGGCTACGCGATGGGATTATTCTCGCTCTTTTTACTGAGACGCTTCTTTCCGCGCCGTTTTTACGTCCTGAACATTTGGGCGATCATCATGCTTCTCTTGATTTTCATCAAAGAACTGCTGCTCGCCAATCTCAGCGTGCTGAAGACGATCCTGGCGCCGAAGCTGAAAAATAAGCCGGGGATCTTCGCTTTTAAAACAGACCTGAAAGCAGACTGGGAAATTACGACCTTGGCGAACCTGATTACGCTGACGCCCGGCACATTGGTTATCGATATTTCAGATGACCGTTCGATTCTTTATATACATGCGGTCGATATAGACGATGCCGAAAAAGCCATCTACGACATTCGGCATTCGTTTGAAGAGGCCATTAAGGAGGTAAGCCGCTGATGTTTGAATTCATTCTCCAGCTCTCGCTCGGCATCCTGGCGATCTCCACTTTTTTATACGTCATCAGGGTGATCAAAGGACCGAGCATCCCTGACAGAGTGGTGGCGCTTGATGCGATCGGCATCAATCTGATCGGTATTACGGCTCTCGTCTCGATTCTTTTAAATACGTCCACATTTTTAGAGGTTATCTTGCTGATCGGCATTTTAGCATTTATCGGAACTGTTGCATTTTCAAAATTCCTTGAGAAAGGAGAGATTATTGAAAATGATCGAAGCCGCTAAAATTGTCATTGCCGTTTTCATTCTTTTAGGGGCGCTGATCTCCCTTGCCGCGTCATTTGGAACGTTAAGGCTCCCTGACGTCTATTCGAGAATCCACGCCGCTTCAAAAGGTGCGACATTAGGCATTATCAGCGTTCTGCTCGGCGTCTTTTTTTACTTCTGGTTCCTCCACGGCATCATCGCGGCAAAGGTGCTGCTCGGTATCGTCTTTGTCTTCCTGACGTCTCCCGTAGGCGCCCATTTGATCGCACGTGCCGCTTACAATTCAGGGGTGAAAATGGAAGAGAAAAGCGTCCAGGATGATTACGAAGGATACAGAAATTTCGTCATCAAAAAGAAAGAAGACTCTTATTTATAAAGAAAACTCGCCGAAACGGGCGAGTTTTTTTGATGAAATGGTTATGATGAGGAGGAATGCTGGACGACCGCCATGGTGCATCGAGACACGGAAATGAGCCGATCCTCTTCATCGCGGATGTCAATGTGGAATACCATCGTGGATCTTCCGACATGAAGCGGGGTTGCGACCGCTTTAACAGTCCCTTCCTTGATGGATTTGATATGGTTGGCGTTAATCTCAAGCCCGAAACAGGCCTGCCGCTTTGGATCGATGTGCTGATATGCTCCGATGCTGGCCACCGTTTCGGCCAGTGCGACAGATGCCCCTCCGTGAAGAAAGCCAAACGGCTGGCGCGTCCTTTCATCAACAGGCATGACAGCAACGCAGCGTTCTTTATTGCATTCCGTCACTTCAATGCCAAGCGCTTCAAGAAGCGTATGTTTCGTCTCCACTGGACAAGTTCTCCTTTCCTTAAAGTACGCCTTCGGATTTTGCGATCAATACAGCTTCCGTACGTGATCCGACATTCAGTTTGTTAAATACGGAAGTCAGGCTGTATTCGATCGAACGTTTGCTCAGATGCAGCGCATCGGCAATCTCCTGATTCGTATAGCCTTTTTCGACCTCTTTTAAGATCAGGCGTTCTCTTTCAGTCAATACGTCATGCTGGGTCTCTTGGCTGCTTGATTTTGTTTTTTGCTTGGTGATCAGATCTTTTAAGTAATCATAATCGACGACGATTTTATTATCCAACACCTGATATATGTACTCAATAATCTTTTCCTTTGACTCTGTTTTGCTGATCGCACCATGCATGCCGGAACGAATCGCTTCTTCAAAATAATCTTCTACTTCGTATCCGGTATAAACGATAATTTTGCATGATGAACAGGTCTCAAGGATTTTCTTGGAGAGGTCCATTCCGTTGATTTCGCCCAGATTCAAATCCATTAAGATCAGGTCATATGCAGAAAAATCATGTTTAGTCAGAAATTGTTCGCTGGCTTCCGGACTGAGGCAATCGACAAGAAAATCCTGATTCGTTTCAAGAATTGCCTTTGTCCCCTCCATGACAGCCGGATGATCATCGATCACAAGTAATCTTCTCATAATTTCCTCCCTTTTCCGTTCACCTAACACCATTTTATAGAAAAAACTTGGCAGATGACAAGCAAAATTCCTTTACTAAACATTACAATTCCATTTCAATGATGACCTTGAATCCTTTTCCCTCTGCTGTTTTAATGTCCAGTTTACCGTTCAATGCGCGGACGCGCTCGCGAATTCCCGACAGCCCCATACTGGAGCTGTTTTGATAAAGCTTGTCCTGATCAAAACCGATGCCGTCATCTTCATAATGGAGCACGACTTTTTCCTTAATGCAAACGAGCATAACCAAAACCTCATGCGCCTTCGAATGTTTCACTGCGTTGCTCAAAAGTTCCTGGACGATTCTGTACAGATTCAACTGTGTATCGAGATCAAGCACTTTTGAAAACCTTTCCGTGTTTAATCTGATCCGAATCGAAGAGGATTCCTGATGCTGCGCCGCCAGTTTGGAGAGTGCTTTAACGAGGCCGAGATCGTACAACAGCTGCGGTCTCAGCTCCTGGCACGTCTCCCTCGTCATCTGGATCACATTCGACATTTGCTCATTCATATTGACGAGCCTTTGCTCAATTTCGGCCGTGCACACTTTATCTTTTTCAAAATCGGCAAGAAACATCTCGCTTTGATGCTTCAAAGAAATCATATCCTGAAGCACCGAATCGTGTAAATCCCTCGCCAAATCGGACCTCTGCTTCTCCTCGATCGCAAACATCAGCTTATTCAGCCATGCCGGATTCGGCCCTTCTTTTTTCACATTCTCAAGATGTTCCATCAGCTCGCCGATCTTCAGAACGTTTTCCAAGGAAACGCTCGTATAAAATGCCAGCGTCTCAAGCCACGAAATCTCATCACGGGTCAGCCTAGGCGTATTTAAAATCGACAGGCACAACATGACATAAGACGTCCCGCCCCGTTCACCGATTTTAATGAGAAACCCGCGGTCGACTTCGACGATTTTGCCGATTTCGGTGATGACCTTGGCGACTTCTTTTTCATACGGAATCCACGGGTATTCTTCCGTTTCTCCCTCGAGAAAAGATATCGTTCCGTTGTTTTTTACTTTCAGTACATGCGCCTGACTGACAATCAGTACATCTAAAATTGTTTGTTTTAATTCCAGCAAAACTTGGTTTAAGGATGTGAAGGTACGGATCGTTTGCGTAAACTTAAAAATGCTGTCTTGATAATTGAATTTCTCCGAGAACCGCTTCAGACGGAAGCGATAGTCCAAGATTTCTTTAAGATAGAAAACGCCTAGGATCACAAGATAAATATAGATTGCCAATCTTGCATCATAGTAGTCTCCTTCCTGAAATCTCATTAGCTTTATGGTAGAAATCATGATGATAGTTGGGATAATTGCAAGCAGTCCATAATATTTTAACCTTCCTATCAAAAATTCCACGTCATAAATTTTGTTTGATATAAATTGGTAAACTAATGTAAAAGGAATAATTAATAGAAAGGGAGCAACTACTGCTGCAGAATAAATAAAATCATCAATGACTAAAACCGGGACGAGATAAAATGCAATAAAAGGAAAGACGGCAAAAAAGTTGCCAAGCATGAGCATTTTCAAAAAATAAGTTTGCTCTGTATTTTTATGTTTAACCAAGCCGTAAACAAAAACAAATATCACTAATACTAGTCCTATGAAGAATGAATACAAATTAATATACGGAATAGGGTCTTTAAGTTTTTCAAAAGTACTACTTAAAATCTCAAGAACTAGATTAAAAAGCGGCAGTAAATAAAAGAAAAACACCTTATTACTACATAATTTTTTGCCTATCTCTTTAAAATATTGATATAAAAAGTGCAAGTAATTGATTGGAATTGATATAAAGGTTAACAAATTTACATACCTACTAAACACATTACCCCTTGAAGTTCCTCCTGCACTTACATAGGCAATCGATATAGTAAGCAAAAATAGGATTAATAAAAATGAAGACGTTTGTTTTTTGGTCTTTTTAGATTTTAAAATTAAAATAACACAAAACAAGCATAATAAATAAAACACCACCGGGATTAAAACAGTAAATAAGATATCATAGCTAATGATGGTGTCTCTTGTATCAGTTGTGATAATTTGTCCGTTCCTCTCAATCGAAAGGGAACTAACATTAGCTAGTATATTATTCTTTGGCACGTCCTTAGACGGCTTTTCATTATTAACTTTAAGAATAATATCTCCAGCTTTTAAACCTGTGTAATCCGCTAGTGAATCCTCTTGTATATAGTCAACCACAAGTTGATTGTCAGAATTGTACTTTAAATATGCACCTACAAATAAATTGTTATAACATATATATACGACGTAACAACTATAGATAAAACTAAGACAGATCAGTATAATTGATACAATTTTCAAGGGGAATTTCATTTTAAAAACTTCTCCAAAACGGAACCGGCCTTCCAATTGATGATTCCAATAATTTAAATCCATCAATGATACTCATTAATTGATCTATATCCAATCCTAATAGACAAGCATTCCCATTAATAACCTGTTCTAAAACCTCTGGATGTTGAACTAAAAAGTTTACGATCTCCTGCACATTCTAATACTCCTTTCCAAATATCTTCAAGACAAACGAAGTCAAACGCTGTTTTTTTATCTCTTCCAATTCCAACCCCGCTATCCCCTTTTTAAATTTCTGAATAGCGAGCTGGTTCATGACATACATATACTGAGTGACGCCTGCTGCCTTTAACTTTTCTTTGTAGCATTTTATTTCTATATCGGTAAATTTATCCTCATCTTCAAATATATTTAACAAATCAATTGACGCCTGATTAAATTTTCTTGTCAAATATAAGTAAGCGAGCGTCCGCTTCTTTTTGGCGATGTCGCTTTTTGAATTATAAAAAAGGGCTTTATAATCGTTTTCGATCTGTGCTGCAATTCCCAACTGGCAGGCGTATTCTTCGACCGTCGGATTGAATTCGCCCGTGGCCAGCATCGTTCCCAAAACGCACGGAAGAGCCGTCAGGGAGCCCGATTTGCGTTTAATCATGTCGAGACACTCATCTTCGGTTGCAGGCCGATTGCTCAGATCATCATGCTGTCCCTGCATCGATTGAAGCGTATATTCCATCAATTTATGTAAAAATACTGGCTCATTTGAAACACAACTGATCACTTTGATGCTAAGTGTGTAAAGGGCTGTCGCCGCGTTCAGAGCGACCGCGCGGTTCATCCTCATCCAAGGCTCATCCGGACTGTCTTCATCCTCTAAATCATCGAAGATGTCAAACGAAAGTATCAGCAGTTCGATCCCTGCTCCAAGCGTTTCTGCTTTATCCGTATCTGTGCCGCCGAAACTAAAGTAATGGTAAAAAACAAGTTCGCTGAAATGCAGATGGTCCTTTGCATCTACAAAAGAGCGCAATGTTTGATTTAAATCGCCGTTGGGAATTTCATCGTCTATAAAATGATTCATTTTTTGCTTGATTTTATCATGATCTAGACTGAAAAGCTTAGAGATGACACTCCCTCCTTTCTTCATATTTTACTAAATCAAATTCCTGATTGACAGTGCATTTTTCTTTTTTAACAATTATATAATAATTTATCCTTTTTTTGGGTCGTAACCGCAAAAAAAAAAAAGACTTGTGAAACAAGTCCTTTTAAGAGGTTTTTAAATATGAGTATTTATCATATTGGTCGATACTTTTGTTAATCTTGCGCAAGGAGTCTTTCGTTTCCCTGATTTCATTTTCAAGCCGCCAAAGCAATTGCTTTAACTCTTCAATTTGTTGCTTTTCCACTGATTCCACACTCCTTTTGGAAGATCAATCAATTTGTGTATAGTGAACGAGTCATAGGTATTTGATCTGTTAATACAAGTTTAAAGGGAAATGACCACTTTTTCACCGAAAAGTTGGCCTGACATTCGTGCGTTACACCGCAAACATTCAATAGACCATAACACCCATTTTACATCATCGAGCACTAGTTCTCAAACCCTAAGAAAATTTAAAAACTTTTCATTTTTTTCAAAAGGAAAACTTCAACCCTCTTCAAAATCCTTTTATAACAGGAATAAGAGCAAAATCAGTTCGTTTTATGACCGTAAGCCAAAAGTATCATCTGATGGAAAGCAAAAAAACGGACGGAGTTGCGGAACGCAACCGCGGCGTCAACACCGAAAAAAAACGCAAAACGATATTGCGTATGTTTTATCCTGAAAAAACCATTCCTTGTGCTCACACCGCAAAAACCGCAATTTGACCCGTAAAATGAAAAATGAGGTGTTCAGTTTGTTTCCATGTTACATCATCAACGCGTATTGGGCATATCCGTACCGTCATGTTCATGATCGGCAGCTATTTCCCGAGGTCAAAACAGACGTGTTTCTCCGCTCCGCAAGAACCGCAAACAGCCTGATGGCTGACGGGCAGCTGATCCTAAACAGAATAACTGCTTCGCGCGACCTTGCGCGAAGAATTATGGAAGCTGCGCAAAGATCGCAAAAAGAAACCGTCATCGCGCTTCTGAGACAAACCGGTATCAGAAGCCGGCTTGACGTATCCTTCAATCCGGACGGCCTCCGCATTATTCTCATCAATCCATCCAGTACAATGTCACTGATGCTGCGCTGGTCTTGAAAACGCAAAAAATCCGGCTTCTCGTATGAGAACAGCCGGATTTTTGGACGTTATAATATCTTGTGACACCATTCGATGGCTTCAAGGTAGCATCGGTGTGCTTCCTCCTTTGTTAAGCCGTCTGTTTGCGAGGTATCTTCCCATTCGTTTCGCTCAATTAATTTCGCAAGGTGCAAAACTTTTCGATAGTCGTTCTCTTTGCCAAGCAGCGCCTGTCCCACTTCGTCTGTCAGCGGCAGTTCACTGATGACTTCCGTCAGTTCCTTGTGCAAAAGCGTATCAATAAATGAAAACATTCCTGTCAGCATATAGGAAGAAGGCTGGGGACGCCTTGTTTTTTTGGCCAGCAATTCGCAAAGCTTCGCCCGGATCAGCGAAATTTTCACGACTTCGTTTTTGCTTGAATTTTGTTTTTTTGTCAGGTCTTTAAATGAGAGGATGTAGATCCATCTTTTGATTTCTTTAAATCCGAGCAGCACGATCGCCTGGCGGATGCTTTTAATTTTTTGTATCGGCCGGCTGGCTGCAGAATTCAGCAGCTTCAAGAGCTGGTAGGATAGCGACAAATCCTTTTCAATAATATTTGTGACAACCTGAATGTCAGGCTGTTCTTCGCTTAGCTCATGAAGCAGTTCATAATAGGCATGAAAATGATATGTAATGTCCTGACCGTCGATCACGACAGGTTCACTGAAAAAATACCCTTGAAACAAATGAAAACCGTCGGCCGCGGCCTGTTCATACTCTTTTCTCGTCTCGACTTTTTCAGCAAGAAATTTCAGATGGTAAGACCGGCAGGAATGCAGAATGAACCGCCGTTCGGCCTGCGTCGTTTTGAAAAAATCGACCTTTAGTATATCGATATACTTCAGCAGCTGATTGAGAAGCTCTTGATTCCCGCTGTGTTTTAAACAAAAATCGTCAAGGGCGATCGTATATCCGAGCTTTTTCAATTGTCTGCACCTTCTGATCAGGTCCCGGGTGATCGGGACATCTTCGAGAATCTCCACGACAAGCCGATCGGGATCAAAATACGTCGGCAATCCCGATTTCAAAAGGCCCTCTGTAAAGTTTACGTAGTATTTTTTACCTTCTGTCAGTTTATTGATTCCGATATTTACAAAGCTGTTGATCATTAGTTCTGTCGTCGCCTGGTCGCCGTCCGTTCCAGAGAAAAAGTTTTCTTCGCTTTCCCTGTATAAAAGCTCATATGCAACGACTTGTTCATTTCTGTTGAAAATTGGCTGTCTGGCAACAAATACCCTCATTCTTCTTCCCCCTAGCGACTCAGGTACCTTTGATCTAAGTATATCAAATAAATGGACGAATCCCTTCGACTTGCGAAAAAATTCATTGAAAAAAAACAGATAATCCCCGAGAATTATCTGTTTTTAGCATCCAGCTATACGGTCGTTTGCATGATCAGTCCCGATCCAGGCTTTTGATCGCTTTGATTTTTGCCTCATGAATCTGCTGCATTTTGTTATTCCAGCATGCTTCGCTTAAATCAACCGGATATTCTTCAGGCTTGCTGATCCGTTTATACTCTTCCCAAAGCAAATTAAGATTTTCCTGAACGTACAGCTTAATATCCTGAATGCTCGGATTCTCATAAACGAGCCTGCCTTTTTCGAAAATCGGTTTATGAAGATCTTTTGCGTCGAAGTTCGTAACAAATTTGCTGATAAACGTATGGACGGGATGAAACATTTTAAGCCGCTCCTGCTCATTCACCTTTTCGTAGTCCAAAGCGATATAGTCGCCTTCTGAATGATGATTCAGCTGGTTGATGATCCGATACACTTTTTTCTGGCCGGGAGTCGTTACTTTTTCCGGATTTGAAGAAATCTTGATCGTATCTGTCATTTTCCCGTTCTCCTCGATTGAGACGAGTTTATAAACCGCACCGAGAGCCGGCTGGTCATAGGCGGTAATCAGCTTTGTTCCGACGCCCCAGACGTCGATTTTCGCCCCTTGGGCTTTCAGGTTCATAATCGTATATTCGTCAAGATCGCTTGAGGCGACTACCTTCGTATCTTTAAAACCCGCTTCGTCCAGCATCGCTCTCGCCTTTTTGGACAGGTATGCAAGATCGCCGCTGTCAAGGCGGATTCCTGTAAATTCGATTTTATCGCCGAATTCTTTAGCTACCTTTATCGCATTGGGAATGCCTGAGCGGACCGTATCATATGTATCGACTAAAAACACGCATTTTTTATGGGTTTCCGCATATTTTTTAAATGCTGTGTATTCGTCTCGATAGGCCTGTACAAGTGCATGGGCGTGCGTGCCTGAAACCGGAATGTCAAACCGCTTTCCGGCGCGGACGTTGCTCGTGGCATCAAAGCCGCCGATGATCGCCGCTCTTGCACCCCACATCGCCGCATCCATTTCATGCGCGCGTCTCGTTCCGAATTCAAGCGCTGTTTCGTCACCGATCACGCTCTTGATTCTCGCTGCTTTCGTAGCGATCAATGTTTGATAATTCACAATGTTGAGCAAAGCGGTTTCAACAAGCTGCGCCTCGGCCAGCGGAGCTTCGATCCGCATGATCGGCTCATTTCCGAAAACGATTTCCCCTTCCTGCATGGAATAAAGGGACCCGGTAAATCTCATCCCTTTTAAAAAGGCGAGAAAATCGTCTTTGAAGCCGAGCTCTTCTTTTAAATAAGCTAAATCGCTTTCAGTAAATCTGAAACCTTGCAAATATTCAATCGCTTTCTCCAGACCGGCAAATACCGCAAAACCGCTGTCAAAAGGGAGCTTTCTGAAAAACAGTTCAAAGACGGCTTTTTTTTGATCAATGCCGTCGCGCCAATAGGTTTCCGCCATGTTAATTTGGTAAAGATCTGTATGAAGTGACAAACTGTCGTCTGTAAACCGGTGTTCCAACCTTCATTTCTCCTTCCTCAATCCGACACTGAGGCTCCAAGGGCGTTTGTAAAATGGGTAAGAGCCCAGTCGTGTCCATCCGGGTTGAAGCTAGCCACTGCGTTTTGATGAATGACAAGATCAAACCCTTTATTATAAGCATCAACTGCTGTATGCAATACGCAAATATCTGTGCACACGCCAATTAAATGCAGTTCTTTGATGTCTCTTTCGCGAAGCTTCAATTCGAGATTCGTTCCCGCGAAAGCGGAGTACCTTGTTTTTTCCATGTAGTATACATGACTGTCATTTTCGTGTTTTTTAAAAAGCGTTTCGAGCTTTCCATATAAAGCCTGTCCAGATGTGCCTTTTATATTGTGGGGAGGAAACAAGCGCGTTTCCGGGTGATGCAAATCGAGAGCATCATGGGCATCGACCGCAAAGACGACAAAGTCGCCGCTGTTTATAAACGTTTCCGCAAGCTTTGCGACGGCACCTTCAATTTTTTGGCCCGGCTCCCCGCACGTCAGCTTTCCGTCTGATGCGACAAAATCGTTCGTATAATCTATGCATATAAGAGCTTTTTTCATTGACGCCCTCCCCGCCTTTTGTATGATAGGTAACATTATAACTTATCTACTCGGACAAGTGAATGGGCGAAACAGCCGGAAGAGTTTGGCAAGCCGCGCCGCAAGCGGCTTTTTTAAGAAAAAAAACAAAACGTTTTTTAGCCTTTTGAACGTTCAAATATATCGTCCTCGACATAAATCGATTGTTTATCAACAGCGTCTTTCGATACGAGAATCAACCCGAGCGGTGTGTCAGACTCCCGGTTTGAGACGATCGAGAAAGGAACCCCGTGCTTGTTCGCGGCCTTGATGTAGACGGAAAAACGGGAATAATCGATGTCTCCGTTCAACAGCAATGCCGCATCAGAGTTTGATTCGATCGCGGTGATCACTTCATCGTACGCTTTCGGGCGGAGAACTTGTCCCTTTGTTAAAGCGATGATCACCCTTTCCCTCAACGAGCCCAAAAACAGCCTTCGCTCATCCGGCTTTGTTTCGCGGACTCCGTGCATCCCCTGCTGCAAATATAGATCGATTGATTCATCGCTCATGTTAAGACCCCCAGTTTATCTTGGCTGCAAAATTTGCGGTGATGACCGCAGCGTTTTTTATCCAGTATGGCATGAAACGGGCGGGGATAAACTTCTCTTCTACATTTCGGTTACCCATTGAACGATCTTCAGCGAAAGCTCCTCTGCCGCATCACTTTGCATGTTTTTTAGCAATGAACTTTTCAGTTTATCTGCGAGCACCTGCTTTTCTTCCTCATAGGAGATCAGCATGCTCCATTCCAGTTCCGGAACGGCTACAAGCGTATGAAACTGCTTTTTATTTTCATGCAGAAAAACATCCGTGATCAATGTTTCTCCGTTCATTACGTTCGCTTTCCTTATTTTCATGTCTTTCCACCTGCCTGTCTGTCTTTTTTCCCATTATACTACAAAAAACAAACAGCCTCTTTTAAAAGAGACTGTCATGCGTTAAAGCCCACCGTTCCATCGAAAACATCCGCGTCCATGAAGCTTGTTTTGCTTCTTTTGTTATTGACGTACCCAAAGTCGCCAACATGAAACCCTCCGCATCCTCCGATTTCGGACGATTGCGCCGTTTTTGGAGAAATGGCAAACACGTCTCCAAAAAAAATGGCGCTGGAGTCGACGACCTCCCGAATCAGAACCGGCCCTACAATTGCAGGCATCATTCCACCTCCGCCATTCCTTTTACGATAGGATATGGGCCCTGCGGAAAAAAGGTTCTCAGAAATTTGATCTTAAGCTTCTTTCGTCATTTCCTTTTTCGATCTCTGCCTTAAACGGACGAGCCGGACGATATTCAATGCGAAAGCCTTCAGCACAGCGTAGGTCGGAACGGCAAGTATCATGCCGAGGACGCCCCCGAAGCTGCCGGCGCCGAGCAATAAAAGAATAATCGTCAGCGGGTGTGTGTTAAGGCGCTTGCCGATAATCAGCGGCGACACGAGGTTTCCGTCGATCTGCTGGACGACAACAACCACGATCACGGCAATCAGGGCTTTCGTCGGCGAGTCGAGAAACGCGATAATGACCGCCGGAGCCGCACCAAGAAACGGACCTACATAAGGAATGATGTTCGTCACGGTCATGATCATGCCGAGAATCAGCGCATACTTCACACCGGCGATCAAAAACCCGATGTAGCAGCCGATTCCGACAAAAAGGCAGACGATCAGCTGTCCCTGAATATAAGCGGCAAGCGTATCATACAAATCCTTAAAAATTTTCAAGCCTTCGTTTTTATATTGATCAGGAAGAATTTTTACAGCCAAATTCGGAAAACGGTGTCCGTCCTTCAGCATGTAAAACAGGATAAACGGGACGGTCAAGGCAATCAGCGCAAGATTGGTCACAACCCCAAACACGGAAGACAGGCTCGCCGTAATATTTTCCGGCAGATTCGTCAGAAAATCTCCGATTGATCTTTCGATTTTTGATACAGAAACAAAATCCTGATTCATCATCCATGTGAACCACTGTGAATTCGATAATTGTTTGATGAAAATTTGGATCTGCTTAACAATGTCCGGAATATTATTAAATAAATCGGTGACCTGCTTTGTAAACATTGGGCCGATAGATGACAGCACAAACCCGATGAGCGCCAGAAACGCCAAATAGATCAGCAAAATGGACAAAGTTCTCGGCAGCTTTTTCTCTAAAAGCCGTACGACAGGGTTGAAGATGAAATACAAGATCCCTGCGATCAATACCGGAAAAAACAGTGTCGATGCGAACACAATAATCGGTTCGAACAGGAAAGACACTTTTGTAGAAACAAAAATAATAAGGAGTACCAATAAAATTTGTACCGTCCAAAAATGAGTCTTTGATTTAAACAACTTTTTTCCTCCCGGTTTTTTCATTACTCTAAAAACTACTATTCACACCATCGCCTGTCAACTATTTTTCTTCCATACATACGAAGAAACCGAAAAAGGGTTTCATTTTCCTCTTATGGCAAAATCATTTGACATCTCTCCTCGTTGTAATTATTATATTTACAACGAAAGGATGATTTTGATGAAAATCAGCAGCAGATTTACGATAGCCGTTCATATGCTAGCCTTGTTGCACGTTCGAAGCGATCCTTTGACATCGGAACAAATCGCCGGCAGCGTCAATACAAATCCGGTTATCATCCGCCAAATCAGCCGATTATTAAAGAAAGGAGGCCTGATTGAGGTGAAGCGCGGCTCCGGCGGTGCCTACCTGCGGAAAGATGCTGACGCCGTTTCTTT
>NZ_JBALMR010000031.1:30213-62071 GCF_036963165.1 Bacillus sp. JJ675
CTATAAAGCAGTTGAGGTCGTCGGCGAAGGCGAACTGTTCCACACTCACGAAAATCCGAACCCCGATTGCTGGGTCGGAGCGAATATCAACCAGGTTCTGGAGCTTATATTGGTAAAAGCGCAAACAGCCATGGAGAATATCCTCCGGGATGTTTCCATACAGGATGTGACTGAACTGATCATCCAAAAAAAGAATGCTTCTCAGGAAGCATAATTTTTCCACCTCGTTGTAATAAATTCTATTACAACAGATTTTTTCGTTTTCGTTGTAATAAAATTTATTACAACGAAAGGAGGCGGGAAACAAAGGCGCCAATAACATAAAGGGAGGAATCAGCATGGCTGAAAATACGATAAAAGAATTAAACTGGGAGCAACATATCAATTCCTACATTCAATTGATCCCTAATATTGAATTTTCAAAAGCGGGAAACACATCGCTAACATTGAATCTGCTCGTATACCGCAACCCGATGGATGCGTTGTTTGGCAGAAAAGGCAATCAGGAGAAGTATCCATTGATGATTTACCTGCAAGGGTCGGGCTGGGGCTGGTCAAAGCAGGATACGTCCGCCTTTATTCCGCAGCTTGTTCAGTTTGCAGAGCAGGGTTATGTCGTGGCAAGCGTTCAATACAGAGGGAGCGGGGAAGCGGTATTTCCGGCACAGCTTCATGATGTCAAGACGGCGGTTCGTTTTTTAAAGGCAAATGCTTCCCGCTTCAACATTGATCCGGGCAGAGTAGGAGTATGGGGAGATTCCTCAGGCGGCCATTTGGCTCTTTTGCTCGGATTGACTGAAGGAATTGAAGAGTTTGAAGGGAACGAATACCGCCACGTCTCGAGCAAAGTCCATGCAGTTGCCGACTGGTTCGGCCCGACAGATCTTCTTTCGATGAGCAAATATCCATCAATCTTCGACCACGTTTCTCCTGATTCTCCGGAATCCAAACTGATCGGCGGAGCTGTTCAAGAAAACAGAGAACGGGCAAGAAAAGCGAGTCCGATACACTACGTTCACAAGGATGCGCCCCCTATCTTGATCATGCACGGGGATCAGGATGATACCGTCCCTTATGAACAAAGCGTTCAAATGTTTCATGCGTTAAAAAGAGAGGACTGTGATGCGGTGATGTATAAAATAAATGATGCCGGTCACAGCGGATTTACGCAGGCTCATATCCTCGACGTTGTCAAATCGTTCTTTCGCAAGCATCTGCATCCCCGGAAAGCTTGAAAAGGAAGGCCGGTGTCCCGGCCTTCCTTGAAAATATTCCACCCGTTTATGAAGATTCTCTAAATTTTTTTTCAGATGACGGTATAAAGTTCGCCTCGCGATAATATTATGAAACCGCTTACAAATTAAACCCCGAGGTGAACTTTATGAAAAAAATGGCTTTCTTGATTGCTGTGCTGCTGTTTTTGTATCCGCTTACATCAGAAGCGGGCTTTAAAGGAGGAGACGGCGACCCCGGCTATTGGTTCACGGGCGATCCTGTAGAAGCCCCTGATCCGCAAAAACCGCCGATCGTTTTTATCCATGGCTTAAACGGGTCGTCAAGTATTTGGTTTGATGAAAATGACATGTCGGAACAGGCATGGAAAAACGGCTATGAAACAGCCTATATCGATCTGTACCCTGATAAAGACATGCGGGACAACGGAGCGCTCCTCGCCTCCAGGCTGCGGGAAATGTATGAACACTTCGGCCGGAAAATGATTCTCGTCTCCTACAGCAAAGGCGGCATTGACACCCAATCAGCGCTTATTTACCATGACGCCTACCGCTATGTAGAGCATGTCATTACACTCGGAACCCCCCATTACGGATCACAGCTGGCAGACCTTGCATACAGCAGCTGGGCCGGATGGCTTGCCGGAATTATAGGCGTAAAAAATGACGCTGTCTATTCTTTGCAGACCGGCTACATGGCCTCCTTCCGGGAGCAGGCCGACAGCCACCCAAACAGGGCAAAAACGCGCTATTACACATTGGCGGGCAATAAAATCGGCGGATTCGGGAGCGTATTGTTTTTCGGAGGCGTCTATTTAAACATGTTCGGGGCAAATGACGGGGCTGTGGTCGAAAAAAACGCGAGGCTGCCGTACGCGTCAAACGTGGCAGCCGGAAAATGGGATCATTTTTCGATTATAAAAGGGAATATCACGTTTCCCGTTTTTCAGTCTTTATTACCGATCGGTCAACATGCAAGTGCAGAATCGCAAACAGAAAAAGTTTCCTACCCGTACATCAGGGGCGGGATAAATGAAGGGATAAAAGAAGAAGAGTTTTCGGTGGAGAAAGGGGTAAAAGAAATTACCGTTCATTGGCTGAGCAATCATTCCTCGGGAAATATCAAACTGACAGACCCTCACGGCAAAGCTGTCACGGGCTTTTCGCTGTCAAAAACAGCAGACGTATTTAAAGGCGGGTTTGTTCATTCAGCTACTGTGAAACACCCGGTTTCAGGAAAATGGAAGATCTCATCTTCCGTAAAGCAGAAGGAAGCCTATTTATTCGTCGCAACATTTGACTCCCAGCTCGATCAACAGATTGCAAAGACTCTTGATGCGAAGACGTCAAGCCTTGCAAATGTCAAAACCGCCGTCCGCTCCATACGGTATGAAAACGGAAAACAGGTTGAGAAAAAAGGGCTCAAATCCGTCACAGCCAAAACGCTGCAGCAAAACCTTTCGTTCAAACAAGCGGGAATGTATTCGGTGACGCTCGACATCTCAGGAAAAACAGCGGACGATAAGGCGTTTAACAGAACGATCATCAAATCCGTTTATGTAAATGACAAAGGGCAGAGGTTCGAACAAAACCCTTTGCATTAAACCGTTTTTTTCATGGGTAAACGCGCTTGCTCAACCATGCGATCAAGCTGCTTGATTTTTTCGGCTGCAAGCTCAGGATCGATTTTGCGGTAATGATGATTTCCGCCGGGCTCTTCGTCAAGCTCATCGGCTTTTTTGACGATTTGCTGCAGCTTGTTTTTATCCAGGTCGCCTTCTGGCAGGTATGAATCGGTATGAAGCAGAATAGCCAAGCCGATCTCTTTTGCGGCTTTGGGCTCCTCGCCGAGGCGGATCAGCAGCTTGTGGGCGCGCTCCGCTCCTTTGATGGCATGAATGTCGTTCTGTTTGTACTTTTCATAGTCCCACTCGCCATCTGTATACCATTCATAATGGCCGATATCATGCAGCAGCGCTGCTTTTGTCGCAACATCCGGGTCAACGCCGGCTTTAACAGCCAGGCGGTATGCATGGTACGCACACGCCACAGCATGGGCGACGCCTGATCGTCTTAAATATTTTTGTGCGATTGGATGGGTGAATACATCCATTAATGTTACGTTTCTCATGTAAACCCCTCCTTTATATATTTTTAGAATCCTAACATATTTTTGCGGAAATCTCAATGATTCTGACACATCATCAATGAGAATTCCGCTTTCGTTTGTTTTTTGCGGAATGCTGCGCCGGCGGACATTTTTTAGTGGATCTTAAGAGGGCTGTGTGTAAGACGGGCAATCGGAGGAAAACAGAAAAAAGGACCTTTTTCAAGGCCCTTTTTTATAAAAATTCTTTGATGTCATACACCCTGCCGTTTTCAAATTCGGTCTCAAGGAGATCGAGCAAAATGCCGGCGACAAATGATGTGCTTCTCAGCTTACCTTCTGTTTGGTACGCTTTGAACCGTTCGATTTCGTAAAAATCTTTTTTCGATGAGGACCGTATAACCTCCTGCATGCCCGTGTCCATGACGCCGGGCGAAAACGAAATCATCTTTACCGGAAAGTCCTCGTCTTCCTGTTCGAAGCCGAATGTTTTCGTAAACATGTCAAGCCCTGCCTTTGAGCTGCAATAGGCGCTCCAGCCTTTATAAGGATTTTTGGCTGCGCCTGAGGATATGTTAACGATCGTTTTGTTGCCCTGAAAACTTTCTAGCCATTTTGTAAACAGCTGACTGAGGATTACGGGCGCTAATAAATTCAGGTCATAATGGCGCCTCAGCTCCTCCCGCCCGGCTTCGCCCGCGCGTTTGATCGGCGTTACCATTCCCGCGTTGTTGATCAGCGTAATGGAATCAACATCAGCCGGTTGGACGGCGTCCGTAAACCTTGCAAACCACATTTCTGCTTCGGCAAGCTGCGTCAAATCGACCTCGTGCTGACTCAGCCGGTCATGGCGGATGCCGGATTTGCTTCTCGATACGGCATGGACAAGATGCCCTTTTTCCAAAAGCCCTTTGACAATCGCTTCACCGAGGCCTTTTGACGCCCCTGTGACAATGGATAAATGCATGCGGATTTCCCTCCTTATCCATTAGTGTACCGATTTCGCCGCCGTCTCCTCAAGAGGTTCCTTCCCCCGATTAGGCAGAAATGCCGCCAGCACGTAAAAAGCCGCTGTCAAAACACTGAACAAATCAAATACGATGAGTTGAAGCAAAGCGCCAACAACGAGCAGCCATTTCAGACGAGGACCGTCCTGTTTGATCGTGATCATGATTGAAGCAAACAAGATGATGACGATTGCCAACATTGATCCCGCGATGCCAAAACCGGTATGAAAGAAGTCCATCATCGACTGATCATGGTCCTCCACAAGCGAGGGAAACAGCAGCAAAACGATCCCAAATGTAAAAATAACCGCAAGTAAGTAGAGCATGGATTCCAGTAGAAATAAACCATTCACTGTAACCAGAATAAAAAACCAGCAAATTGATAACCCTAAGGCTGCCCATACGGATAACAGTTTGTAAAATCTCGGATTTTTCATCATAACAGCTCCTATTTCTTCTGCTGCCCGTTGATTCTCGGGATCAAAAAGAAGATGCCGGCGATGCCGAGAAGGATGAGCGCGCCGTAGAGGAACGGCAGGATGATCGATTGCTGGTCGGTGCTGTCCGCATCCTCCTTGCCAAGGCGTGAGGACTCAGAATCAAATGACAGCTGTTTCAATTTCGCCGCCACCGTGTTTGGTTCATCCGATGCAAGCGCAAATATTTGATTCAGCTCTTCTTTTGGGTCAGGCTTTTTCACTTCTTTAAATGAAAAATGTTTTAATTCCTCCGGAATCGAAATATCTTCTTGGTATTCCGGGTCTTCCTCCAGAAGATCATCTGTATTGACTTCGATGTTCTGTTTCTTATATTCATTAGGCTTAACATCAACATTATCGGTCTCTTCCGCTTTCACGAGCGGAGTGAAAAGAAAGAAGGAGAGCATGATCGCCATGATCCCCTTCTTCCCCCATTTCACACTACTCCTCATAGTCTTCCTCGCTTTCCTCTATTTTTGATTTTGCGATTGATATAACAAAAGGAATAGCGATCGCGACAGCCGTCACTAACACCAAAGCTCCGATTCCGAGACTGAACAGGTCTCCCGTTCCGTACTGAATCGACATATAAACGGTTGATACCGGATCATTAATACTGAAATTCGGCATAGCCAAATCGAGCAGCGGAGCAATGTAGAACAAAATCAAGGCAGCCGTTGCCACGCCTCCAGGGATTGATCCGAGCATGAATGCCGTACGGATAATCGCAGAGCTTGCGACAAGCAGCAGGATCGTAAAGACCGACCACATGATCGCCTGGTCATCGGCGAGAGAGTAGACATTCAAGCCGAACAGGCTGATCATCAAGCCGACAATGATGTTCAGGATGCCAAACAGCGCGCCTCTGACAAGCAGCGGTGCCTTTTGATAGTGATGGCTGAAATATCCGATCAACAGGCTTGAGATCATGACAATCACGAGAATGACGACCGGCGGAATATTCTGGGCTTTTGACTCCGGAACATCCCCGCTGATTTTCACCGGATTTGCCAAGTGGTCGTATACATACGTGTCATTGCCGCCGAAAGCATTTCCAAGAACGCTGTATACATCACCGCGGATAAGCTTAGTGGAATTCACGTTTTTGCCCCAGTTCGAATTCAGCGTATCCGCCTTTGTCTGAACATCGTTTACACTTTGCTGAATGTTGTTTGTGTAATTAATGACCCCGGATTGATGTTCTGACAATGCACCAAGCATATCTGAAAGGTTGAGAATGTCATTTCCAAGCGTATCCTGCATGCTGAGAACGACTGTACCGTCGGTTGCATTCCCTTCCATCACGGCGGATCCTGCACCTGCCGGATTGCTCAGTTGCTCACTGACGACATTTGCCTTTTCGGTAATCGCCTTAAGCTCATTATTGATTTCATCTTGTTTTTGTTTGATGAATGTGCCGTATTCATCGACAAAATCGGTCATACCCGTTTTGTAATTTTCGATGTCCTGGCTTGTCGTGAGCATGTTGTTCTTCAGGTCTTCCCATTTTGTGTTTTCGTCGTCGCTGACTTTGAGGACTGTGTTGACATTGTCCGTTTGGCCGGCAATTACGTTTTGTTTAACTTGGCTTCCTAGATTATATGAACCGGTAAGCGTGGCTTCATATACTGAGAGATAACTATAATATTTTAGAAGTGCTTCAACATCTCTCGTTTTAATCTTAGAATCAAAAGTATTTTTCAGTATCTCTTGTCTAGGATTATTATCTAAAAACCTTAGTATGTTACTTTCCTTATCTTCAATATTCTTATAAATCTTTTTAAAATCTTCTGTGCGAGCATCTTTAAGCTTTGTTATTTCTTCTTTTAGCTCGTTTACATTATCTTTTAATCCATCAATTGTTTTATTTAAACTATTAATTTTATCATCTAGCTTTTCAAGCTGTTTTTGAAGCTCTTCATTATGTGTTTCCTGTTTTGCCCTAAGATCCTCTTCCACCTTTTTGATGCGGGCTGCGGCATTGTTCAACTGCTCTTTTAATTTGGCAATCTCATCGTCCTTCTGATCGTCAGGCGTTTCGCCTCCCGGCTGCTCGGACTGTCCGTCATCGCCGGTTCCCGGATCATTGGTTGGATCTTCAGGGGTCTGGTTATCATCCTGCTGTCCATTTTCAGCCGTTTCTGAAGCTGTCTGATTGTCATCTGTTGTTTGACTGTTGTCCTGATTTCCGGTTTGACCGTTCCCCTGATTCTGGTTTTGATCTGATCCATCTGTAGAATTATTATCGCCGGGGTTTTCGCTTCCGTTGTCCGGAGATTCTTTCAACCCGTCCGATATCTCTTTTAGTTCAGCTGCGACGCTTTTTAATTCGTCCTGCTGCTCTTGAAGGTCAATCTTTAAATCCTTCGGCTGTTCTTCATCATCATCTTTATTATCATCGTTATTATGATCATCGCCAGGATCGGTACCCGGTGAATCATCTCCCGGTCCCTCGGTTAAACGCGACCGTGCATCAATCATTGAAGGCTGAATCCGATCTAAATTGTATAGTCTTGTCTGGGCTTGATAATCATCAATCAGGTTGTTTTCAATCGTATTAATTCCATTAAACTGCTGCTGTGGCACCTGATTATATCTGTACTCCTGTAAAATATCTTTAGATCTCACAACCAAGTTGAATCGCTGCTGCAAATTCCCAAATGCCGTGTTCATATTGTTCATACTTTGGTTGAAGCTTGTTTCTGCGCTCGCCTGCTTTTCGTTGATGGACGCGAGGCCGGTTTGGATTTGCTTTTGGCTGTCAGCCTGGGCGGCTTGAAGCAGTTTGGCCTGCTCCTCTTGGTATTTTTTATACTGGTTGACGTTTTCGATAAAAGCGTCCAGTTGTTTTTTTGTTTCTTCAACGCCTGCATTGCGGTCTTTTGACGTGTCTTTCGTTTGGTTGATCGAGTCTTTCAAGGTGTCGATCATATCTTTTTGTTTTTCGACCTCGCCCGCCAGGTTGTTTGAGCTCGGTTTGTAAAAGTTGTACATCGCGTTTTGGAATTCTGATTCTTTGTTTACGATGTTGTCGAATTCGTCCCTGACGGTTTTCATATTCTCTTTAACAGCCTTCCAATAGAAGGAGGTCATCTTTTTGCTGACAGTTTTTTGCGCGTCCTGAAGCTCCCGCTGGACTTTTTCCTTGTTGACCGCGTCAAGCTTTCCTTGAATTCTGAATTCCAATTGGGCTTTTTGCGGACGCTTATGATTGTAGCTCAAAATATTGTTCGTAAAATCTGATGGAATATAGACGATCGCATCGTATTTTTGGTCGGCGAGTCCGCTCTCGGCGGTACTGCGGCTGACGACCGTCCATTTATAGTTAGGGCGTTCAGCCAGCACAGCCGACATATCGCGGCCTAAATTTTGATCGTTTCCATTGGTTTGATCGCTGCCGATGTCTTCATTGACAACGGCAATCTCCTTCGTCTCGTTCGATACCTTTTTCGTCGGATCCTCTCCGATGAAGCGGAAAAATAAGACGGGCAGCAATATGATGACAAGCACGGCGCTGATGATTTTCAGCGAGCTTTTCTGTTGTTCCGTCATATCGTTTTCTTCCTTTCTACAGAGCATAAAGGAATTTGAATTTTCCTTTCCTTACCGTTTTCAACGATGTAGCCGAAGCCCGGCTGAATTTCAGGCTCCTGCCGCTCGTACGGAAGCTGGATAAGGTTTTGCTCGGACTTTTTCATCAGCAGGACAGCATGTCTGACTTGTTTGAGCTCGCTTGTTAATGAATCGTACCCTTTCGTAAACTCGTTGTGGTTTCCGGAAGGTATAAAATGGAAACCTAAATGTGCGTACGATTTCATAAACGTGGCCATCCTGTCTTGGATCGATGCGTCAATCGTTTGCTGGAAGCGCGAAATTCCGTCAACGATAAAGACCATCGGCGAGAAATCGAGGTTTGCGCTTTGTCCTTGTCTGACGGCTTCCACGTACATCGCTTCCCTCGTCCGGCAAATTTCTTCCGTCTCGGACAGCCAGAGCAGAATGTCATCCTTCGTTTCAAGATAGCTGATCTCATCTTCTGTTGCGTATTGCGACAAGCCGCGGTCTATCGAATCAAACACAGCGATGTTTTTCGTGTCGTGATCAAGCAGATGCTCGAGGATGATCTTGATGACGTTTGTTTTTCCGCGCTGCGTTTGTCCCATGACGAGGCAGTGTTTGTTTTTCTCAAGATTGAAATAAACAGGCTCGACGGTCTCTTCATCAAGCCCCATCGGGATCATGCCTCTTTCAGGCTGAAGCGGGTAATCTCTCATAAACTGCGTCACGGAAAGCTCAAGCGGCAGCATCGGCACCGGAGCTGGCTTTCTCATGCCTTCATAGCGGTCCGCGATTGCCTGAATTTCGGCTTTGATGTTTTCAAACAGTTCGATCTCGCTGTCTGCTTCAACAGGCATAAACATCTGGGCGAAGTACTGGTTCTCTTTATTGATGATGACCCGTCCCGGAATCGGTTCAAGGCTGTACTCCGGCCTTCCGATGATCGAATAGGCTTCAGACTGATCCATCAAGTAATGGACGACCCTTGTTTTCAGGTTGTTTAAGAGCGACTGCCTGATTGCATTGACCCTTGTCGCCGTCAGGATTAAATAAATTCCCAGCGACTGGCCGTCACGGGCAAACTGAATAAATTCAGCTTCAAGCTCGTGCATTTCGTCTTTAATAATGTCAAAGTTGTCCACCGTAATGAAAATGAACGGCAGCTTTTCTTCGTTCAGCGCATTGTACATCTTGATATGGCTGATTTCTTTCGCGCGGAACAGAGTTTTGCGATGCTCGATTTCCTCTTTGATGCGGACCATGAACTTTTCGATTTTTCTTGTCTGATCCATCAGGAAATAATCGGCCGTATGCGGAAGTCTCGCAAGCGGCAGAAGCGTTCCGTTGCCAAAGTCGAAGATGTAGTTGTGCAGCTCTTCAGGCGTGTATTCGGCCGCAAAGCTCATCAGGAAGGTGATGGCGGTGAGCGATTTTCCGTAGCCCGAAGATCCGACAATACCGATGTTTCCGTCCTCCATCATGCGATAGCTGATCGGCTCCTGGCTTTGTTTCTCCGGCTCATCGATAAAGGCGAAGTTAAACGTATCGGCCTCATCTGACGGATACAGCGATTTTGGTATGCGCTCTTCAAGCGGCGGCAGCCACGGGCTCGGGAGCTTATCGATGCCCAGTTCTTCCTGAATCTGCTCGATTTGTTCAACGACTGCCGAAATTTCCGTCTGAACTTCTTTTTTCGCGGACTGATCGGCGTCTACATCTGACAATGGAATCAGCCCGGTATCGGTTACGATTGCGACTTCGTCCTCTGTACCGTATGCATCCTCCATGTAAGGCGCACCGCTCCACGCCGACTGGAACAGCTCGTACACTTCATTGTTGCCGACCTGAAGATAGCCGCGGCCTGTGACCGTAATGGTCGCCGCATCCCCGTTTTTGAGGATCTCTTTACTGTCATTTGCATCCTGCACCTTTAAAGCGACTTTAAATCTGGAGTTGCTCCAAATCTGGTCATCGATGATGCCGCCCGGTTTTTGCGTCGCCAAAATCAAATGCACCCCAAGGCTCCGTCCGATCCTGGCGGCACTGACAAGCTCGCGGATAAATTCGGGCTCTTCGCTTTTAAGCTCGGCAAACTCGTCGGATATTAAGAACAGGTGCGGCATCGCCGTTTTCGCTTTGTTCTGTTTGTACAGCTTTGTGTAATCGTTGATATGATTGACGTTGTACTGGTCAAAGAGGCGCTGTCTTTTCTTCAGCTCGCTTTTAATCGACGCCAGGGCGCGCGTGCTGAAGTTTTTGCTGCCTTCGATGTTCGTGATCGTTCCGAGCAGATGCGGAATGTTTCTGAACGGCTGCGCCATTCCGCCCCCTTTATAGTCAATCAGCAGAAAAGCGACTTCATGCGGATGGAAGTGAACGGCTAAAGACAAAATATACGTCTGTAGAAATTCACTTTTCCCCGATCCGGTTGTCCCCGCAAGCAAGCCGTGAGGCCCGTGCGCTTTTTCGTGCAGGTTTAAATAGACGATGTCATCTTTTCCTTTATAGCCGATCGGCACGGCCAGCGATTTAGCCGACTCGCTTGACAGCCATTTCTCCCTGATTCCGATGTCATTGACTTCTTTTGCATGGAAGAGCTCAAGAAACGATACGGTTTCAGGGATCGAATTGGTCATGCCCATCTGGTGATCAAGCGTCCGCAATGTCCGTGAGAAGATTTCATTGTCTTCCCTCTTATGGTGATCCAATTGAAACGGAATTTGGACGGCTTTCTTTTGCTTGATCAAAATGTCGCCTTCTTGTTCAGTAATATAACGAACAAGCGTATGAATGTTGTCGGACAGGCTTTCCTTCGTCTCTGCGGCAACGATCGTCGAGACGCCGAGATGTCTCAGCTTGCCTTCCAAATACTCTAAGATGACGTGTTCTGCAATGAGCTGCTGATTTGTGATGATAAAGACAAAGTGCGGTCTGAACCGCGTTTTTTCTTTGTTTTCGTCCAAATCGCGCTCTCTCAAAATCTCGTAAATGCTTGACAGCAGCTGGTCCCTCGTCTGTTCATTGTAGATAAACCCTTTCGCATATGTATGCGGAAGCTGAAAATGCGGGAGCCATTTCATCCATTCCCAGTCTTTATATTCCTCTTCGTCAAAAATGAACACGAAACGCAGATCGTGATAGCTGTGGAAAAAAGCAAGCTGTCCGACCAGCTGATGAATTTCATTTTTTACAACGGCTGCTTTCCCGACGACACCCATCGGACCTTCGGCAAGGTTCACGGTGACGGGAGCGTTTTTCAGCTCTCTGTAGACCTCTTCCATTCTTTGCGTTTGTTCCAGAAGGTGGTCTGTGTCGCGGTTTGCCAAATCCCCGCCGTTCAAATTGATTTGGTAGGAGGAGTGAACCGTCCCGGTACCAAGGCGAATTTGCAGAAAATCTTCGCTTTCGATCGATCTTTCCCAAATCCGGCCGCTGATTTCCCTCGTTAAATATTTCATTCTTTCAAATGAAGGAAAATGAAAGTTCAGGACAAATTTTTGCCTTTCTGCAAGCTCATGCAGCTCTTTCTTTTTATTTTCGAGGTAAAGGGTGTAGACCCGCTCCCTTTTCTCTTCGCGCTTTTTGCGCTGGTTTTTGTCGCGGAAATATTGCACCGTCGACGTAATCAGCGTCATCATAAACATCGCCAGGGAGACGAGAATAAAAATTCCGCGCGGCTGAATGATCGCCACGATTCCCATGACGACCAGCATGACAATCGGAGGCAGGATCATGAGCCATAGCCCCTTGTTGTCATTGTCTGACTCCTGAGCCGGAAAGCTGAAGGAGATTTTGTCATCAGGCAGATCATAGATCATTCTTGGCGGCCTGCGGTAGTGCGGGTATTTATTTTTCGTTTCAGAGCTTGGTCTGACCGTTTGTTCCAAGGCAGTTTCAAACGGTTCCCACGCATTGATTTCCAAAAGGTCGCCTTCAATCACCCGGAAGGTATTGAGTCCGTACAGGATTTCGTCTCCGTTTTGCAATGAGGCGGGTTTTGATCGTTTTTCTCCGTTCAAATAGACGTTCTCGCCATTCGGTACGACATTCCATCGGTCTTCAAGCTTGATGATCGAGAAAGCACCTTTGTTTCCGAAACATGAATCCGTCCCGGAGAAATAGACGTCTGCTTCCTGATCAACGGAGGAAATCGTAATTTCCTTTCTTTCTCCTAAATAATAAGCAGGGGCGCTTTCATGTACTTCGGTTAAAAAGAGGACCAGTTCCTCCTCCCCGTCATTTACTGCCGCTTTTTCGCCGAGCGCCAGTACCTGGGCGGGCTCTCCCTCCTGATATACGCTGTATGCGTCGGCATCCTTATGCTTTTCCAAAATCACCGGACCTTTTTTAAACGGGAATTGCCGGATGGTGACGGAATGCTTCAGCTCGGGACCGATGGTCAGCGTGCGGGTGCTGGGATGATCCAGCTTTAGGTTTTGATAGTTTTCGTTATAAAAAATCCATAACTGATTCATTTTTCCGCCTCCTGCAAACAACAGGTTTTATCGCTTTTATTTGTCATCTTTTTTCTTGTTGTCTTCCTTTTCTTTTTTTTCCTTTTCAGCCTGTTTCGCTTTTTCTTCCTCCTGTTTAGCCTTTTCCGCTTCTTGTGCGGCCTGCTGCTGGTCGCTGGAAGTCTGCTCGGCTTCTTCGGAGTTTTTTGCTTTTTCTTGATCCTCTTTCACTTGTTCGAGTTCTTTTTCAATCGGCTCAAGCTGTTTTTCTCTTTCTTCGCTCGACAATTTGTCATCCGCTTTGATTTCCTGCTCATATTTGATGAGCGCATACCCGATCCAGCGGTTATCCTCCAACAGGCGGGCCGTTTCTAAAGCTTCCTTATTTTCGCCCCGGCCAATTTGAATAAAGTACTGAAAATACCTCGGATCGGCCTGAAGCGTGAGCAAATTCAGGGCAGCTTCTTGTCCTCCGTTGGTTTCCTTCAGATAATTGTCGACGGACGCGTAAGAATAAGCAAGCTGATATTGAACAGACTCCGGCATATCTCCGGCGCCATATTTATCGAGCGTGCTGATGACTTTGCTGTATTGTTTATTCAAGAAGTGGCGGTTGCTTTCGATAAACGCTTCCTGTTTCGGCTGGATAAAGAACAGCGAATAAAATGTAAATAAAACAGCCGGTATTAAACATATAATGAGTCCCAATCCTATGTATCTTTGGTTCTTCCATTTTTTCTTCGGAAGATGGACAAGCGTTTTTTCTTCGGCATCCAGTTCATCGATCTTCTTTTGGATGACGGCTTTCAAATCGCCGTACGTTCCGCTTGAGATGATGTCTTTGGCCTGGTCAGAAAACTTCATCGTTTCGCTGTATTTCAAGTAATCTTCGAAGGAAAATTCCCAGTCGACGGCAAGCGCTGCCGCCGCTTTCACTTCATTAAAAAGTCGTTCTTCGTCGTTTTCGTATGGCGGAATGCTTTCTTTCACTCCATAATGTAAAAATGCAGGGGTAAGCCCCTTGTCAAAGACAATGTTTTCTGGTGCTGCGATCATGTGCAGCCTTTTGACCGAATGCTCCTCAACAGCCTTTACGAGCTGATAGGCAAACAGCCACTTGCTCTTTTTGTTTTTCGATTTCAAATGACGAAACGGCTTGTATTCTGAAGGAGGCTGAATCGAAATTTGAACTTCGTCTTCAGTCATGACGGTTTCCTTTTGAAAGGAAGGATTTACTTCTTTAATGACGTTTGCTTCCAAGCCGTTTACAAGATTGATTTTTTCTCTTTGAAAACGAAAGATATAGGCATCTTTTTCTTTCGTCATGACGGCCTCTAATTGCTTTTCCAAATACGTTTTCTTTTTTTCTGCCATTCATTCAGATCCTTTCATAGTATTTCCAGGCGGTCTCCTGTCGTAATCCCGCAGTCGGCCAGCGTGTATTCGCCTGAAAAAACGGCGTCTTTATTCGTCACCCTTATCCAGCAGCCTTCGCGCGGGGGCAAGGGAATGCTTTTGGCCTGCCATGCGATGTCGATGACCTTTTTAATAGAATGGTAATCTGACAGTCTGAGATCAAAAGCGCTGCCGTCATAGTGCTTTAAATCGATGGTAATGTCAACATACACCGGTTCATCACCTCTCAATTAGAAAAAGCGCCGTCATCTTCTTTTGAATTAGGCGCTTCTCTCGTTCTTCTAATCTGTAATTAGCCGCGGATTTGGCTAGCGATATCTTGGTCAGTGCTTTCAAGAGTGTTAGCAGTCTGATGAAGCTGTTTAGAAACATCGCTTAGAAGTTCAGCCATTTTAAGGAAAGAAGGTCTTAGCTCTTGGTATTGCTCTGAGAATGCCCGGCTTGATTCACCTTCCCACATATCTTGAAGCTGGTTGATCATTTGATCAAGACGCTGGTTTACTTGTTCAGTTACATCTCCGCTTTCTTTTTGATATCTGTCAGCCATTTGCCGCAGCTCAGCCGGCGTTACACGAATGATTCCTGACATATTCCTTATACCTCCTGCGCTATTCGCCCTAGATATGGGCTAAATAACTTATTTTTTTGAACGCTCTTATTATAAAAACAAGATTGAGGCACAGTCAAACAAATCTGTTGTATTTTTACAAAATGAGTCTAAAGGTTTATCATTCCTCTGTTTCCAGGCGGCTGAAATTATAGAAATCTAGTAAAAATATCTCAATTTTGTGTCTTGACAAAGAATGAATCAAAAGACATAGTTCTATATAACCTCTGTAACATCCGCCTGCTTTTCATCGATCGCAAGCGGACGGACATTAGGTAAAAGGTTGTGTCCTCATTATAATGAATGTCATCTTGATTAACGCACACCTGCTGAAGCACTGTTTCATATTTATAAAAGCAACAAATAACAGGAAACTTTTTTGTTGCTTTCCCCAAACACCTATATCCATAATAAAAGTAAGATGGGGATGAGCTATAAATTTTTCATGAACAAAGTAGGGGTTTTTTATGAACAATCGACCGAATCCTTTTAAATACAGCTACGATCGTCTCGAAGATGTCGCAGACCATATCAGCGAGGTGCTGAACTGTCCTATTACAATAGAAGATGTCAATCACCGGCTTCTCGCCTACAGCACGCACAGCGATTATACGGATCCGGCGAGAACATCGACGATCATCGGCCGCCGCGTACCCGAAAAGGTGATCAACAAGCTCTGGAAAGACGGGACCATTCCAGCCCTGCTGAAAACGAACGAGCCTGTCAGGGTAAAACAGATTAACGAAGTCGGGCTCAGCAGCCGCGTCGCGATTTCGATTTGGAAAAACAGCGAAGTCATCGGATTTATTTGGGCGCTCGAAAGCCAAAAAACGCTTTCTGAGGAAGAGCTGCATCTTCTGAAACTGGCAGCCGAATCTGTTAAAAATAAGCTTTTGCCCTACCAGATCCGCAAAAGAAAAAACGAACAGCGCAGCCAGGAGTTTTTCTGGAAGCTGCTCACCGGGCACATTTCAGAGGAACGGGAAATCGCGGACGGCTTTCACCAGCTCGGCATCGGTGTTCCCTCATCCTATTCGGTGCTGATCGTGCGCCTGAAAAACGAAATTGACGAGAAAACGGAAAAACAGCTTCATTATTTATTGGAAACGACTCAGCAGGTGCAAATTCTGCTGGCCACGCTTGACTATAATGAACTGATTATCCTCGCATCCCCAAAAAAGGGGCTTAACGGACAGCCGTTCAACGATTTAAAACAATTTGCCGCAAATATTCAAAAACAGCTTGAAGAACGCTACAAGCTCCATGACTGCACGCTGTCGATCGGCGGAATGTATGAATTGATCACCCGCGTCGATCAGTCCTATCAGGAAGCGCTCTCCGTTTTAAAGGTAAAAGAACGGTTTGCTGCGGAAACAAAGCACCTTGTCAGCTTTTCTGAACTCGGCATTTATCAATATCTCGACGTGCTTGCCGAAAAACGAAAGCACGCCAACTATCCAAACTATTCTCTGACACGGCTTGAAGCGTATGACAGAGAACACAATTCAAACCTTGTCGAAACGCTTGAGCAATTTATCGAATGCGACAGCAATGTTAACACGGCCGCCAAAAAGCTGAACATTCACGTCAATACATTAAATTACCGGCTGAAACGCATCGGCAACATCGCGGAAATCGATTTAAAAAATATCAATGAGAAATTCTCGATTTACCTTGAAATCAAACTGAGAAACATGCATTTGTGAAATTCCACAAATGCGTGTTTTTTTATTTTCTCGATCAAACAAAGAAAATTCCAAAAAATCAATATACACTTAAAGAACAGAAAGTTTTTTTGAAGAAGGGGGAGGGATTTACGATGATTATCGGGGTTCCAAAAGAGATTAAAAACAATGAAAACAGGGTGGCTTTGACACCCGGTGCAGCTTCGCAGCTTATCGCCGCAGGGCACCGCGTCATCATAGAAACAAATGCCGGTGCGGGAAGCGGTTTTGATAACGAAGATTACGTGTCCGTGGGAGCCGAAATCGCTGAACAGGCGAAAGCCGTCTGGGATTCTGCCGAGATGGTGATGAAAGTAAAAGAGCCTCTTCCTGAAGAGTATCCGTATTTCAGAGAAGGTCTGATCTTATTCACATATCTGCATTTGGCTGCAGAGCCTTCATTGGCTGAAGCGTTAAAACAAAAAGGGGTCACTGCCATCGCCTACGAAACGGTGAGCGACGGCCGCTCCCTTCCTTTGCTGACGCCGATGTCGGAAGTAGCCGGGCGGATGGCCGCCCAAATCGGCGCGCAATTCCTTGAAAAGCCGAAAGGAGGCAAAGGAATCCTGTTAGCCGGCGTTCCCGGCGTCGCCCGCGGAAAAGTGACCATCATCGGCGGCGGCGTTGTCGGTACGAACGCCGCAAAGGTCGCAGTAGGTCTTGGAGCAGACGTGACGATGATCGATTTAAGCGCAGACCGGCTGCGCCAGCTTGACGATCAGTTCGGCCATCAAATTAAAACGCTCATGTCAAATCCGGTCAATATCGCTGACGCAGTGGCTGAAGCGGATCTTCTCATCTGCGCTGTGCTGATTCCGGGCGCCAAAGCTCCGACTTTGGTGACGGAGGAAATGGTGAAGCAAATGAAGCCGGGCTCTGTGATCGTCGATGTAGCCATTGACCAGGGCGGCATCGTCGAAACGGTCGACCATATCACAACCCATGACAACCCGACATACGAAAAACACGGAATCGTTCATTACGCCGTCGCCAACATGCCGGGCGCCGTACCGAGAACGTCAACCGTGGCATTGACAAACGTTACGGTTCCATACGCGCTTGAAATCGCGAACAAAGGCGCAGTGAAAGCCATTTTGGAAAACGCGGCCTTAAAAGCGGGCGTCAATGTGGCGAACGGACATATCACATATGAAGCAGTGGCAAGAGATTTAAATTACGATTACGTGCCGGCCGAACTGGCGATCGAAAACTTGTCATCCGCGGCTGAAGCATAATCGGCTTTAGGCAGGAGCCCGTTAAAGGGGCTTCTGCTTTTTCGCTTTATTAAAAACCGCTCTTTAATCAAAGCTGTACCTTTCTTCCTTCCATGGATCACCCCTCATATGGTAGCCGTTCTTCTCCCAAAATCCCGGGTGGTTTTCCTTTGTAAATTGTATGCCCCTCAGCCATTTGGCGCTTTTCCAGAAATAGAGGTGCGGCATGACGGCCCTGAGCGGAAAGCCGTGCTCGGGAGTGAGCGGAGCGCCGTTGTAAGAATGGGCGAGCAGCGAGGAATCCATCAAAAAGTCTTCCAAAGGAACATTTGCCGTCCATCCCTCCTCAGCGTGCAGGATGACGTACCGCGCTTCCTTAAGCGGCTTTGTCCTTTCCGCGATCTCCTTTGTTTTAACCCCTTTCCAGACATTATCGAGCTTCGACCATCCCGTTACACAGTGAATGTCATTTGTCACTTCGCTTTGCGGCATTTTTTTCAGCTCTTCAAAGGTTAACAGAAGCGGACATTCTACAAGGCCGTAGATTTGCAGATTCCATTTTGACAAATCGTGATAATCGGGGACGCTGCCCGCATGAAGAACCGGGAATGACGTTGTAACGTTTTGGTTAGGCGGAACTCTGTCAGACAAATTGTGCCGTTTTATTTTCCCGAAAAACATTCGATCTCCCCTTTTGTTAACTTATTAAATTTATAGGTTGACAAACTGTTTGCCGATCTCTTACGATAAGTGTGTGAATGGCTTTCTAGGAGGAACAAACATGAAAAAGCAAAAGCTTCGCGCCGGTGACATGGCGCTTGTCGGAATGTTTGCCGCCCTGATGGGGATCGGCGCCAATATCACATCGTTTGCCCCGTTTCTGCAAATCGGCGGTATTCCGCTTACGATGCAGCCCTTCTTCTGCCTGTTGGCGGGCCTGCTGCTCGGACGAAGGCTCGGTACGCTTGCGATGATCGTTTATGCTCTCGTCGGCATTATAGGGGCTCCTGTTTTCGCGCAATTTTCAGCCGGGATTTCCGCTCTTTTCAAAGGAAGCGGCGGATTTATTTTATCCTATATCCCTGCCGCCTATGCCGCCGGATGGTTGACCGACCGTAAAGCCGAACCTGAAAACAAGCATTTTTTAGCGGCTGCCGTCATCGGAACGGTCATCATTTATATCATCGGTGTCAACTATATGTATCTCGCTTTTAAATATTGGCTCAACACGCCGGTACATTATGCCGCAGCATGGACATCAATGGTCTGGTTTTTCATCAAGGATATGGCATTCTCCATTCTGCTCGCCGCTCTTGCACCAAAGGTTTATCGCGCTGTTCAAAAAGGAGCCGGTTTTAACCGAAATGCCTCTTATTAAAAAACAGAACCCCCTTCGAGGTTCTGTTTTTATTTTAACAAATTGAGAAAAAAAATCCCCGTACATGGGGGATTTTTTTCAAAGGACAGCCGCTGCGATCCAGCCAAACACGATGAGCGGAATATTATAAAAGATGAACGTCGGAACACACGTGTCCCAAATGTGGTGATGCTGTCCGTCCGCATTTAAACCGGATGTCGGGCCGAGCGTACTGTCGCTTGCCGGAGAGCCGGCATCGCCTAAGGCAGCCGCCGTTCCGATAACGGCGATCGTTGCCATCGGGCTGAATCCGAGCTGCAGGCAGAGCGGAACAAAAATTGTCGTGATAATCGGAATCGTCGCAAACGATGAGCCGATTCCCATCGTTATCAGGAGTCCGACGATCAGCATTAAGAGCGCTCCGATTGTCTGGCTGTGATGGATCATACTCGTCGATGCTTCAACAAGCGATTTGACATCTCCCGTTTTGTTCAGCACCGCGGCAAACCCCGCCGCTGCAAGCATGACAAATCCGATAAACGCCATCATGTTCATACCGTTCGTGATCAATTCGTCGGCTTCGCCTCTTTTCATCACTCCGGATACGAGAAGAACCGCAAGGCCGCTCAGGGCACCGAAAATCATCCCGTCGACGTTTAAGCTCTGTGATAAGTAGAGCTGCACGGCCAAGGAAACAGCGATCGCCAGAAGTGCAATCGCGAGGCTCTTTTTCGTATAAGGCGCAGGCTTTTCGCCGGCGATTGCCTTTGTTTCGTATGTGCGGGGTTTACGGTATACAAAAATGGAAAGGATCATTCCGGCAACCATTCCCGCCACCGGAATGATCATCGCATACGGGATATCGTTCATCGAAACAGAAAGCCCCGCATCTTTCATATTATCGCGCAAAATCCCCTGGAAAATCTGTCCGAACCCAACTGGAAGCAAAATATAAGGAGCCGTTAATCCGAAGGTGATGACGCATGCGACCAACCTGCGGTCAACTTGAAGCTCGTTAAAAATTTTCAACAATGGCGGTATCATAACCGGGATAAAGGCAATATGGATGGGAACCACATTTTGTGAAAAACACGAAACAATTAAAATAACAAAAATAATTAAAACTTTCGATAGCGTTTTTCTCCTTGTGTCCCCTTCTTTGCCGACCAGCTTCACAGAAGCCTCGACCATCGCATCCGGAAGGCCCGTTTTTGTCAAAGCAGCCGCAAATGCGCCGAGAAGCGCGTAGCTGACCGCTATCGTAGCATTTCCTCCAAGTCCGTCCGTAAACACACTGACCGTCTCGCCAAGGCTGAGACCGCCCGTAAGCCCGCCGGCAAGCGCGCCCAACACAAGGGCAATTACAACATTGACGCGCAGCAGGCTTAATATAAGCATAATGAAAACCGCAATCACAACTGCATTCATATAAGAAACCCCCGAAAAACGCTTTAGTTTGCTAATGTAGTAGATAATTAAAGTAATGAACGTATATTATCATATTTTTAACTGCTGCGTCAATGAAGCTTTGATAATTAGAAATTTTTTCCGCAAACTAAAAAAACCTCTTCATAACTGAAGAGGTTTATAAATTTCCGTCAAACCGTTCGACAAATGTGACAAGGGTTCTTACCATTACGCCCGTTCCGCCCTTCGGTCCGAAGCATGTGCTCCCATTCGCCGTTGCCGTGCCGGCTATGTCAAGATGCACCCATGGCGTCTGCTCTGCGAATTCCCCGAGAAACGTCCCGGCCATGATGGCGTGCCCTTCTCTACCCGGTGAGTTATTCAAATCGGCCATTTGGCTGTTTTTTACTTTCTTCTTATCCTTTTCTGTGATCGGAAGCTGCCAGATCGCTTCACCCGCTTCTTCAGCCGCCTGACGCACCTGATCATAAAGCTTGTCGTGATTCGTCATCGCTCCTGTCGTATCGGTGCCGAGGGCTACGACAACGCCTCCGGTAAGTGTCGCTACATCGATCAGTACGGAGGCTCCGTGATGCTTGGCATATGTCAGGGCATCGGCAAGAGCAAGCCTTCCTTCAGCATCCGTATTTAAAATCTCAATCGTTTTGCCGCTAAGCGACACAATCACGTCATCCGGCTTCATGGCGCTTGCGGAAATCATGTTGTCTGTAGAAGGTATCACGGCAAGAACGTTTTGTTCAGGACGCAATTCGCCGATCGCTTCCATCGCGCCTAGCACACTGGCTGCTCCCCCCATATCCGACTTCATGCCGACAATGCCGGACTTCGTTTTCAAGGAGTAGCCTCCCGTATCAAACGTGATCCCTTTGCCGACCAAACCGATGACGTCGTCCCACGTATCTTTCCCCTGGTATTTTAGCACGATCATTTTCGGCGGCTCATCAGATCCTTGATTGACTGCCAGCAGTCCGCCCATGCCGAGCTCTTCCATGTCGCGCTTTTCGAGGATTTCACATTCAAATTCGTATTTCGCGGCAAGCTCGGCTGCGTATGATGCAAGATCTGTCGCGGTCAGCATGTTGCCCGGCATGTTCACGAGCGTTCTCGCCGAATTCGTCGCGTGTCCATACACTTGGCCGACATGCAGGCTTGCCTGGATTTCCTTCAAATCATGGTCTGTAAGAACATAAACGTTTTGGAGAGGCCGTTCGGGTTCATTTGATTTATGTTTGTAATCTTGCACTTCATAGCAGGACAGCATGCACGATTCCGCCAAAGCATGTGCGGCATCGTTTGCATGAACCTGCTCCGAAACAAAGCTGTCGAGGAAAACCGTCACTTCCTGTTTCCGGTCTTTGTGAATCATTTGTACAGCTTCAGCAAAGCATTGCTTCGCATCATCAAACGTAAATTCGGCTTCCCGCCCCAATCCGACGACATACAGCCGTTTGACTCCGGGAAGCGACGGGGTAAATATTTTAGACACTTTCGCTTTTTTGGAAGATACGTCCCCGTCCTTTAACAGCTGTGAGAGCTGACCGTGTAAAAGGCGGTCAATCTCTTCGGCTTTTCCGTACAATTGGCTTTTGTTAAACAGTCCGAGCAGCAGCGTTTCTTTTTGTTCAAAATCGTGAAAGGCATAAAACATGTGATCACAGCTCCTTACAAGCAGAGTGAGTAAAAATGAGGCAACAATGTTATAATAGGAAAAACATTTTTCCTAATTGCATTCCATATCTTTATTTTAGCAAATAAAACGCTGAATTCATCTTTATTTTCCTTATAGAAAGGATGTTCTGGAAAATGGAAATCCTCAAAAACTTTCCCGTACTGGCAAGCTTCGCAGCTATTCTTTTCGCTCAGTTTATCAAAGTGCCCATCTTCTTCTTCGTCTCCAAAAAATGGGATTGGCGGCTTGTGACAAGCACAGGAGGCATGCCGAGCTCGCATTCGGCGGCCGTCACGGCGCTTTCGACGGGAATCGCGCTTGAGCACGGGATGGATTCGTCTTTGTTTGCCGTCTCTTCGATCTTTGCCGTGATTACGATGTTTGACGCAACCGGAGTCAGAAGGCATGCCGGGGAGCAGGCCACCGTTCTGAACCGGCTTGTCAGCGACTTTAACCGCTTCGTCAATGAAGCGAAGGATTTCCCGAAATTCCAACAGGAAGAAAAGCAAAAAAAATTAAAAGAGCTGCTGGGGCACCAGCCGATTGAAGTCTTTTTCGGAGGGCTGACGGGAATCGCCCTGACGCTGCTCCTTGATTATTTATTTATGTAACATTAAAAAAACGTTTAAGCTCACCAGGAGCTTAAACGTTTATTCTTTTGCCATCTTATATTTCTGCCTGAATACCTGCATCGATTTGTTTTCGTTCAGCTTTGACAGGTCCTCTTCGGTCACGGAGCCTTTTCCTTTCTTGATGACATACACATCAAGGGTCTTCTTTCCCCATTCATTATAGACGTCTTCCACCGTTTCATAATACAGGTCAAGGCGGTTTCCTTTAATAGCCGATCCTGTGTCTGCCACTACGCCGTAGCCGTAGTCCGGAATGAACAAAATCGTCCCGATCGGAAAAACAGACGGATCTGCTGCAACTGTCGAATATAAATCCCTTTTGACCTTTACGCCGGAATATGTAACCCCGTATTCGGGATGATGGGGCTGTTTACCCGTAGATTCGACTCCGGCCGTGTACCCCGTCGCGACCACTTTTTGTTTCGGATATTTGCTCCAGTCAAAAGCATCCTCAAGCTTTTTCGATTTGTTTTTCATTTGTTTTGCGGCTGATAATGACGTCTTGTCCGCTTTTTCTTTCGGAAGTGATTTAAACGTCAGATATAATTGTTTTAAGGGTAAATCCCGTTTTTTTGCCCAGTTCGATAAATCCTGCGCTTCCACTCCTGAGACCGCCAAGAAAGTCGTCATGAAAGCCAGGGCAAACAAAGCTGACATAAAGAAGCGCCTGAATAGAGTCATCGCTTTTTTCAATTCTTTCCACTCCTCTCACCATCTAGTTGTTTCCAACAGGAAAGAGAAATATTCAACCGGCGAGAGAGTTTTAAGAAAAGTATGAAAATTATCAATGCAAAAAGCCTTCCTCAAATGCAATAGAAGGCTTAAAACATTTGATATCCTCTTTTTCGCAGCGCTTTGATCGTGACTCCGGAGAGAAGGGCCCCGGCCATCCCGCTTGCCAAAATCATGATATCCGCAGCCGCCAAAGAGGCCACGCGGTCAAGCAGTCCGGAAAACGCATCCCCGGGAGCCTCTACATAGCGGATCAGCTTTTCCTGATTGACAATGAAAAGGCATACAATCGGGTATATAACAGCCATAATCCAAGACATTCTAAGAAGCATGTTCAACAAAAAGCCGATGCCGAAAAACAGCACGAAAAACAAGACAATCGAAATGATGACGACAGGCAAACTAATCAAGCTTTCCACCCCCATGTAACCTCTTTTAGTTTACATTGGAGCAGGAAGATGAGTCAATCATTGGAAGGACAATTCAGCGGACTTTTCCTGTGCCCCGGCAGTTGCTGCACGTCTCTGATCCGCCGAGCAAAAGCTGGAAATACCCTTTGCCTGAACAAAATGTACACGATGAGCCAGAATGCTGAGCTGAAGAAGTCTTCATGATAAACACACCTTTTTCCCAATTTTCAGATAATAATAACATGAACGCTGTCAATGATAAAGTGAGAAAATATAACGGATTATTCGATGTAAGCGCTTAAAGATTAAGTATTCTTGCTTTTTCTTTTGTTTTTAAAGTTTTAATCAGCCTGCAGCATCAAGCTGCAGGCTGTTTCTTAATTAGAAAAACTTGAACTTCCCTTTTTTCAGCACGAGCCCCGGTCCGCCGATCAGAAAAAGCGAGCGGTTGTCGATGATTTTTTTCATCATTGAAGCCGTCGTTCCCGTCATTTTTTTGCCGAATGCGACTCCGATTGCATCGTGTTCGCCGAGGGAAGCGACAGAACCTTTATTATCAAACTGAAACGCCTCTGTCTCTTTACCGTGTATCAATGCGGCGATGTTTTTAGCGCACGTTTCGCCCTGCTGCATTGAAATCTGGGCAGTCGGCGGGTATGGGCGGTCATTTTCCTCATTGATGACGAGCGAGCAGTCGCCGATGACGAAAATATTGTCATGGCCTTCGACCCTGAGATCAGGTTTCACTTTGACGCGGCCTCGCATGTTTTCGAATCCTGATTCTTCAATGACCGGATTTCCGCGGACACCTGCCGCCCATACGACCGTTCCGGCTTTTATTTCCTCAGTCATGTCGTCCTTGCCGACGATGATGCCGTCAGGCGTGCATTCTTTTACAGCAGTTCCGATCTTGAATTCGACTCCTTTTCCTTCAAGATAGTTCACCGCGTAATCGACAAGTTCCGGATCAAACCCCGGGAGAACGGACGGCGCCGCTTCCACGCAGATCAGGTTGACCTTCTGGCGGTCAATATCGTATTCCCTGCACAATTCGGGGATGCGGTTGGCCAGCTCGCCCAAAAATTCAATCCCGGTAAAGCCCGCTCCTCCGACGACGATCGTCAGGCGCTCAGGACGTTTTTCTGCTTCTGTGTTATATGTTGCAAACTGATATTCAATATGCTCGCGAAGCTGGCGTGACGTATTGATATTCGCAATCGGGAAAGCATGCTCCCGCAAACCGGAAATTCCAAACGTCTCAGGGATAGCCCCCAGCGCAACAACCAGGTAGTCGTATGACAGCTCTCCGGTCTCCAGGACGACCTTGTTTTCATCTTTATTAATTTTCTTTACCGTATCCTTTACAAAGCGGACACGCGATTGGTTGATGACGTCTTTGATCGGATAGCGGCATCTGTCATGATGAAGCGTCCCTGCGCTCGCCTCGTGCATCCATGTTGTTTCATAATGATAGTTGTGCTTATTGACAAGCGTAATTTCTGCTTCATTAACGCCGATTTTCCTGACGAGTCTTGTGACAGTCATTAATCCTCCATAACCTGCACCTAACACTACTACTTTTGGCTTATTCAACGGAATCACATCCACCTTTTCTATATTTTACTGGCAAGCCGGATAAAAATAGCCTTTGGGTTATTTTCAACAGGATGCCGGCTTTTTATCAAAAAAAGTTTGTGAAATCCTTCACTTTAAGAACACCAAAAAGCTGAATGCTGTCCATCTAATCGACGTAAAAGTTTCATAAAGATGTAACAATTTGTTCACAACTACATCATAGCGATTCATATTTGTTTTTTCAAGGTTCGATATGCTTGATAAAACGTTCGGGTTGATCAAACCCGGTAAGATTTTCTCACAAAGATCCTCGGAAAAATCCCGCACGCTCGTATTTATTTTATGTGATATGATATAATTAAGAACAATTTTCATTTAGGGGGCATTATTTTCATGCGTGAAGACTCAAAAGTTTATGATATTACAATCATCGGAGGCGGCCCTGTCGGCTTGTTCACCGCGTTTTACGGCGGAATGCGGCAAGCGAGCGTCAAAATTATCGAAAGCCTGCCGCAGCTCGGCGGCCAGCTGTCCGCTTTATATCCGGAAAAATATATATATGATGTAGCCGGCTTCCCTAAAATCCGCGCTCAGGAACTCGTCGACAATTTAAAGGAGCAAATGGCTAAATTCGACCAAACCGTTTGTCTCGAGCAAGCCGTTGAAAGCGTCGAAAAACAGGCAGACGGAATCTTTAAGCTTGTCACAAATGAAGAAATCCATTATTCAAAAACGGTGATCATTACTGCCGGAAACGGCGCATTCAAGCCGAGAAAGCTTGAACTCGAATCGGCGGAACGTTTCGAAGGTGCGAACCTGCACTACTTTATCGATGATTTGAACAAATTTGCCGGCAGGCGCATCGCCGTATTGGGAGGCGGAGACTCTGCCGTGGACTGGGCGCTCATGCTTGAACCTATCGCGAAAGAAGTGTCCATCATTCACCGCCGCGACAAATTCCGCGCTCATGAGCACAGCGTAGAAAACCTGCACAACTCAAAAGTCAACGTGCTGACTCCGTTTGTTCCGACCGAGTTGATCGGCGAAACAAACATTGAGCAGATCGTCATTGAGGAGGTCAAAGGGGAAAGAAAGGAAATCCTTGACGTGGATGATGTCATTGTTAACTTCGGATTTGTCTCATCCCTCGGCCCGATCAAAAACTGGGGGCTTGAAATCGAGAAAAACTCCATCAAAGTCAAATCAACGATGGAAACGAACATCCCCGGCTTCTATGCCGCCGGCGACATCTGCACATACGATGGGAAGGTCAAGCTGATTGCCAGCGGATTCGGTGAAGCACCGACAGCCGTCAACAATGCAAAAGCTTATATGGACCCGAAAGCGCGCGTTCAGCCGCTTCATTCGACAAGCATGTTTGAAAATAAATAATAAAAAGGAGCCCGACCACCGGCTCCTTTTTATTTAAACAGCCTTATATACGAAAAGATCGTCCCTAAAATCAGGACAACCGTCAGCACGCCAACAATGCCTGCAGTACCCAGGATGATGCGGTCTTTGATTTTATCAGCTTTTGGCAGCGGATCCTTGCCGCCGCACGCTTCGCATACTTTTGAACTGTACGGGATCAGCTGATCGCAATGTCTGCACTTGATCTTTTCTTCCATGGTTGCACTCCTTTTCAAATGTCGGGCTTAAGTTCCAAAAGGAAACTTGTCCAGTATAGAATAACAAATGAACGAATAGAATGTCTTAAGATTCACAAAATATTCTTACATGCTCCATAAAAACCCTTGTGAGGAAGTGACGTTATGTCTTACTACAACAATCGTAATCAAGAACCTTTGCCGAAAGAAGATGTCAGTACATGGGAGTGTACGGCAGAAGACTGCAACGGATGGATGAGAAAAAACTTTACGAGCAGCGAGCGTCCTTTATGTCCTCTTTGCAATCAGGAAATGGCAAGCGGCACCCGCTTCTTGACGTCGATCACCAACAATACAAGCAACCTTCACCGCCTCTTCAACCGAAAATAAAACACCCTTTCCGGCCCGCTCACTGCAGCCGGGTTTTGCCTGCATTTTAGGCGGACCGGAGCGTTCGCATGCATATGTAAGGGTCGCCATGTGAGCAGAAAAAAATACGCCTTTCTTCGCGATGGAAGAAAGGTGCATTTTTCGTTAGTTTATTACCGGCCTCTTCCGGTGTTCGCCGCTGTCCAGAATGAAGAGTCGCAGCCGTACGATGCGATGGCGTTCCGGTTGTCCGCTCAATACGATAGATGAAAACCCCGTCATATCAACTTTTATAAAAAATCTTTACAATTGTTAATGCTGCCCTTTCATAGCGACGAATCTCGCTGACCTAAACTTCTCGGCATGGCAAGCATCGCTATCCGTAAATAACAAAAAATGCCCTATCCGATTAAGGTCAGGGCGGCCTGTCATTTTTAAGGGTGGAATGCTCATCATAATGATCTGCCACTTTTTCGAAGAATTTTAAGTCCAGTTTAGAAGAAAAGCAATAAACGATAGAAGTATCGCTAATTTGAATGAAAAAGAGCATATAAAAAGGCAACAGCCCAACTCACGAAGAGCGGGCTATTTTTATTAATAATCGCAAATTTTATCTTTACACTCGGGCTTTCTTTCAGCATCGACAGTGAAGGAACCGACTTCATCATTAGACTTATCGTAAATACCCCATATTTTCTTCTGCTTATCTCCATTTAGATATCCTTTTATATCGACGCCGCTCATCGGATTTACTTCATAGTCGTCAGAATAATTAATCGAACTAATATCTTTATAATTGGTTTTAATAAAGTCTGTCATTCTTTCTTTAGCCAAATTAAAAAGCGCTTTTTTCTCCTTGTTTTCATGTTGCTGCTTCATAAGTATTCCTCCTAATGCTATAATAACCAGAGCAAGAAGGATAATTATGTATTTTCTCATAAAACCATCCTTTCCATCTTACATTTTACATAGTCTAAGGAGTTATGTACATGAATAAAAAGTGCGATATTCCTAATTTAACGGATAAAGATTATTATTTTCTTAGCCAAAACACTTATAGTACAGAGAAAATGAAAGAAGCTTTCAAGGAAAAAACACCTATAGAGAGCAAGTCAAATAAAGCTTATTACGTTGATAAAATTAAAAGGGACTCTGACACCGGGCTTGATGCGTATGTTTTTGTTCAAGCCAAGAAAAAGAACGGTAAATGGGTTAAGCCTGATACACCAGAAAACGTCGTCGTAGCTTTCGCAGGAACCGACCCGAAAAACCAGTTCTTTCAGGATGTCATTGATGCTGACGGCGGAAACGTTGTCGCGGGATTTGATCCGAAAAAGAAGGAACACTACATAATTGAAAAAGATACATCCAAAACAATAGGAAAATACAACGCAACACCCTCACAAGACGCAATGCTTAGCTCTGGTAACTATAAATTAATAACGAAAACATCCCAAATTGGGCAAGCCGATGATCTTGTACGTGAAGTCAAACAAAAGTATAAAGGGACGTCGACGATCGTTTCAACGACAGGACACTCACTTGGCGGCGCAGAGGCGGAATATAGCGCGGTCAATAACGATATCTATGCTGTGGCGTTCAATAACCCCTCCGTTGTTAAATTGCATTCAGAAGAAAAGCAAAAAGCGATCCGGAGCGGCAAATATAATTCGTATGTAAAAGCGATTGTCAATCCGGATGATATGACTGGTTCCGGCTGGTGGTTTGAGTATGAACGGCATGCAGGCAGAACGATATATACGAAAGATCCCTCGGTTGCACGTGCGGAAAGACAAATACGACTTGATCCGAGGGTGAATGGCGGTATATTTGGTACGGTGTTAGGTGTAGCTACAGATTACATTACTACAACGGTTATGGGAATGCCCGACACCCACGGCCTCAATGATTCGAATTTCACCTTCGACGAAGACGGCAACGTTCAAAATGTTGAAGGCGATGAACTCGTCTACGATAAAAATTTAAAAGCAATGCTGCCGGCTGAAGTGGCATCAGGGAGCGGCGCGATTAAAGTCACCCCCGAAGTCGCTAAGCAGCTTGCGGAAAAAGTAAATGCGATTATAAACGACCTGCGTACGATGAAAAGAGAAGCGGAAAACGCCTACCAGGAACATGACTCTGCGATAAGCGATTTGAAATACGATACCTATCGCCAGGTCGGTCACGGCTTATACGATCTGCTTACGCTCGATGATGTAAACAATACGCTGAATGATTTGGCGCAGTCGTTCGATAAAAAAGGGAATCCGCTGTTTTACGATGTCGATGCCGAAGCGGCATATATCGCTTCATTACAAGACACGATTTTAGATTTAGAGGAGATCAGCGGCTACCTTTCGCAAATCGCAAAAGATTTTAAATCAAAAGACAAAATGCTGGCAAGATGGTTAAAGTTATAGGAGATGAGTAAATGGATACGTTAGATCAAATAATCAAAAAGCAGAACGACCCAATGGAAAAGCGCAGGCAGCTTGCTATGCTGAAAACGGGTATGAGAGGCGTGGCCGGAACCAAGCTCGAATCCGTTCGAAATACCCTCAGACCGAAATTCAAAGTAGATGACATACAAAAGGAAATGAACAGCGTCTATTCATCACTTCTCTACAGCTTCGAAGGGAAAGCGCAGCAGGCTCTGGCTCAGCGGATCAGCCAAAGCGCTCAGAAGCTTATTCATACGGAACGGGACGGAGAAAGCTTTGTGAATGGGTTTAAGACAAGATAAAGACGCCAAATCGGCGTCTTAAAAACGTTAATATACTGTCAGCACTCTTCCGGCTTCCCGGCGTTCGCCGCCGTCCGGAATGAAGAGCCGCAGCCGCACGATGCGATGGCGTTCGGGTTGTCGATCGTAAATTATTCGATCAGTTTCCGATAGATGAAAACCCCACCATATCAACGTTTATAAACGATTCATACGATTGTTATTGTTCGAAACGGTTGTTAATGCCGCTCTTTCGTAGCGATGGATCTCGTTAACAATATGATACCCAAACTTCCCCGGTCTGGCAAGCGTTGTTATCCACATATCCGCGTTTTATTTATTCCTTCAATTACTCTGTGACCGCTATAAACGATGAAAATACCGTATCTTTCCCGCGTTAAATAACTTAAAATTAAGACGATATAGATAACGAGGGGGAATACGAATGAAAAAGTTGCTATGTTTTGCGGTCTTTGCCGGCTGTTTAGTTTTAGCGCTGACTGCGTGCGGCGGTAAGGACACCGGTGCGTCTACGCAAAAAGAGTCTACGGGTACCAACTCGACAGACGAGGCGAAAACGGATACTACATCTACCGAGAAAAAGACGCTAACAAAAGCTGGCGAAAGCTTAAAAGATCCGAATGTCGGTACGGTTACGGCCTATTCAGTAAAAGACGCCAGCAATAAGTCGCTCCAAATCGGAGATTTAAAGATTATGTTTAAAGATGCAAAAGTTTTAACTATGTCTGATTTAACGGATGATTTTAAAGCGACGTTGGAAGAAGCATTCGGGGAAAAAATGAAAGAGGTTACATTTGCACAAATTACATACGACATTGAGAACGTTGGTTCAGATGAAATTAAAACGTGGAACGGTTTCGAAACTGCGGTAAATAGCGAAGGCCTGCAAATAGACTTGAGATTTAACGATACGTTAGGAGCTGCCAATCCGGCAGAAATGGAAATTTTGGCGGGGGCAAAGGTACCGAATAATCTCGTACTTGTTCCGGTTAAAAAAGGAGAAAGTAACGTCCGCATCAAGGCGGCCGATGTACTAAAAGACGCCAATGCAAAGGACTTTCTTACTCGCGGCAAGGAAATTAAAATCGATTTATAAAAAAGAAATCGCCCCATCCGGTTAAGGACGGGGCTTTCGTTTTATTTAGTCGTTCCCTCACGCTTCGCGCCAATCTCGAAAAGACCGGTCGCAGCAAGACCCGCAAAGCCACCGGCCCATAACCGCAGCACTAGATCGAGGTCTGTAAACGGGTAGGCCACCGCTCCGAGTGCGATACCCAAAATGAAGCTGACCGCCGGCACGATGTTGGTCGGCATGCTGATCGTTTTCTTAACAAGTTGAACAAGCGCCGTTAGGATTGGCGCCAATACAGTCGCGAACAATAGTACTTCTTCCATTTATATCGTCTCCCTTTTCGTTTACTTTATAGTTGCGCCGGTTGATTTCGCCGCGTAGATATTCACTTTTCCGAACTGATCCGTTTTGATCGTATAGACGTCCGTTTGTGGATTCGCAAGGATTTCGTATTTAAGGCCGCCGA
>NZ_JBALMR010000032.1:0-261 GCF_036963165.1 Bacillus sp. JJ675
CTTATAGAGAGACGCCGCAAGTGCTGACGATTTGCCGGCTGGCCGTCCACCCTGATCATGTCCGAAAAGGCATTGGAACGGCGCTTTTGCAGTTTTTGCTTGATAAGGAAGCGGATGTGTTTGAGGTAACGACGGGCGCACGCAATGAACCGGCAAAAGCCTTGTATCAAAAATTGGGATTTTCTGAAATCGGCCAATTTGAACCTGAAAAAGGCGCCGTTCTCTCAACATTGATCCTGCAGGCGCCGCGGAAGGTCGAAG
>NZ_JBALMR010000032.1:269-16957 GCF_036963165.1 Bacillus sp. JJ675
AAGTTGTTTCATACCGGGAGGAGTGGAAGAGCGAATTTTTAGAAGAAAAACAGCGGCTCGAAGCGCTTTTCCGGGATGAAGCCCTCCATGTCCACCATATCGGCAGCACGTCCATTCCGGGAATGAGCGCAAAGCCTGTCATCGATATCCTGCTTGAAGTAAAGGATCTCGGCGCCGCCGCGAGGCATGAAAACGGAATGAAAACGATGGGCTATACGCCGAAAGGAGAAAACGGCCTTCCGGGGAGAAGATATTTTCAAAAAGGCGGCCGCCGGCGTACGCACCACGTCCATCTGTATGAAGCCGGGCATCCGGATATTAAGAGGCACCTGCTTTTCCGCGATTACCTCATAGCCCATCCGGAGCGGGCGAAAGAGTATGCGGAACTGAAAAAGAAGCTCGCGAAAAGGTTCCCGCTTCAGATCGAAGGCTACATAAAAGGCAAAAACGAATGGGTAAAAGAGACTGAGCGGTTGGCTTTATGGTGGGGCAAAGCCGGAGAGGACACATGATGTCCTTCCGGCTTTTTAGGCCCTTACACAGGAGTCGAATGCTCCTTTATGGCTTCCGTCGCAGTAAGGCATCTTCAGCGATTTTCCGCATCTGCAAAGAGAAAACGGCGTTTTTTTAGGGAATGGATTTCCTTCCATATCGATCAGTTCCACATCTCCGATGACCCGAAATCCGCCGTTGTCCATTACTTTGATCTGCACTTTTTCAGACATAGATCCCACCTCCGAATCTCTTCATATGTATGATAAAAGAATAGAAACGATGCGTGTTTGGCGGATCATGTGGTACAATGTCCGTAAATGAAACAAAAGAAGGATATGATATCATGCAGCTTCATATAACTGAACAGGCGAAACAAGCCATTCATCGAGCCAAAGCGGCTAATCCCGATAAAAAAATTCAGCTCCGCTATGACATCGATGGCTGCGGGTGCGCAGTCAACGGGGTTCCCGTCATTTGGCTGACGGATGAATTGACAGGGGAATGCGAGCTTTTGGAGACAAACGGCGTTCCGGTGTATATCCAGTCGTCGCAAAAAGTTTTCTTTGATGATGCGATGACGATCGATTATCATGAGAAAGCGGGAACGCTGATGCTGAAAAGTCCGGCACAGGTGCTTTCTCCGAGAATGGGCATATTAGTGAAATAGGGTGGCGTTTTTTTTGAATCAAAAGATGAAATCGTTAAAACAAACCGCTCAAAACAAAACGTGGGTGTCGTTTCTTCACCAGAATCATCCGTACAGCCTTCTTCATTGGTCGATCGGAGGAACGGAAACCGTCCAGAAGGATGTGTGGCTTCTCCAGGATGAAATGACGTTTGAAACGAAGGAATTCGACAAGCTTGAGTCGGCCATTTCCTGGATCGGCGAGAATATGAGCGACATTACGGATGTTTTGTAGCGCAGGAAAGGCGAACGGGCTTGCTATCCCAGTTCGCCTTTTTTATACGCGTCCGGTGCCGCTTCCTGAAGAAATTCCCGCACCGTTTGTTTGTAGTCGTCCCGGTTTTGTGAATAACTCATCGCATGTGCGCCTTTTTCCGCGATGTACAGCTTTTTCTTTCCTCTTTTTTTCTCATAGAGCAATTCGCTTGACTGTGCCGGTATATAATCGTCGTCTTTGCTGTGGATGAATAAAACGGGCTTTTCGACCCGGTCGATGACGGCCATAGGAGAGACATCTTTGATGCGATAGCCGTCCCGGAATTTCAAAAAGACGTCGGCAAGCGGCAAGATAAACCCCGGAAGGCGGAAATCTTCCTTCAGCCGGTAAATCAGCTGGTCTTCAAACGTGGCAAACGGGCAGTCAGCCACATAAAAATCGGCGCGGGCATCGGCCATTCCCGCGTACAGAAGCGTTGTCACGGCACCCATTGATTCGCCGTGAATGCCGATGACGGCCTCATCTCCATTCCGTTTCCTCAGCCAATTGACGACCGTTTTTAAATCTTCTTTTTCATAATAACCATAGCTCGTCGTTTTCCCGCCGCTCATCCCGTGTCTTCTGTGGTCGTAGATAAGGGCGTTCCAGCCGAGTTCCAAAAACAGATTCATATATTTAACCGAATTCAAAAGATTCATGGTCACCCCATGGCAAATAATGACGGTATGCTTCGTCTTGTTCGGATGGACATAGTACCCTTTAATCTCGTAGCCGAATGGTGAGGAAAGGGTAACCTCTTCTTTCGGAAGGGCTTGAAACGCCTCTTCGGCATAATGTCCTTCCGCCGTTTCCCGCTCGATAATGAATTGATCGGTCCGTTTTTTAATATACATGATCTGATTCGTAAAAAATATTCCGAGTGCAGCAAGAAATAGCAGCACCGCTCCGAGAGCAGCAAGCCAAATGAACATCCCTGGTTTACTTCCTTTCCTTAAAATGAAGCTTCTGTCGTCTATCTTAGCACATCAAAAGTGAAAATGCCCAAGCTTTAGGCGCTGATGTACAAGTGTTCTGCTTGAGAAAATCCGTTTCTTCCTGATACACTAACATCACAAACCGGATGAACGGAGGGAATGGCGTGGGAAAGAAAAAACATGAAACATCAGATAAACAGCAGCTGAAGGACGCGCTCGCCGATGATTTAAAGCAAAAGCTTCAGCAAATGAAAACAGAGCTAAAGGAAGAAGGCGAAAAGAGACAAGCGAGTGAGAGGGAACGCCTCATCAAGCAGCGGAAAGAAAAGGAGAAAAACAAGAGCTTCGAGGAGCTGCTGAATGAGAGCGCGCTCGACTGGAGGCAGTATAAGTAAAACACCTGGCCGGCCTTGTCGCGGCGTTGGAGCTTTTCGATCAATTGGTGTAAAGAAAAAACAGCGTTCTCCGTTAACCGAAATAGAACGCTGTTTTTTACAACATGTGCTTTACTCAATGACGGATCGAGCCGGTGAATCCGGATCTAACGTAAAATCATAAGACTCTTCGTCGCGATACATCGGATCGGCATAAATAGAGCCAAGATCATTGCCGGTTGTCTTTTGATATGAGGAAAATGAGTCGTACTCCTTCTTTTTCCACATCCATAATCCGTCTTCTCCAGCTTCTTTATGATAAACGTTATGGTTGACCGTATTTCCTTCATTTGTCGAAAATTCGTTTACGATAAATAATCGCGAATCGCCGGCCGTTACGATATTCTTTTCAATTTTGTTGTTTTTTGTATCGTGCTGAAGCAGCAGCTGCCCGCCATACAGCCCTTTGGTGTCATTACGGTAAACAATATTGCGGGCGATGACAGAATTGACGGTGCCTCCACGGTTTTTGTCATATCCGCCGATTGAAATGCCGGTATAAGCGTTCTGATACACCTTGTTGCCGGTTATGTGAATATCCTCGGCGTATTTCCCTTTATGTTCAGACGTTGCTTCAATACCGAGATCGTTTTCGTAAACGGTATTGTTCTTAATTTCAATGCTTTTTCCTCCATCGACATATATTCCGCCCGCTGAGTAATCATCTCCATAAGCAGGATTTCCGTAAGTTGAGTTGCGGTAAACCGTATTATTTTCGATGACGCCGTTTCGCGCATAATCGTTTTGATCCGCAGTTCCTTCATAGCCGATAAGATCAATACCGATGTTGTTATTGTCACGGACCACATTGCCGCTGATCGTGAAACCGTCGATGTTTCCGTTCAGGACTACTGCTTCACTCGCTCCGAGCGTCAGTTTTTCAACCGTATTGCCTTGGATGCTGATGTCTTTCATACTGCCGGTTCCATAGACTGCAATTCCGTGGGCATTGCCTTCATCCGCCGTTGTCTTAATATCCCGGATATGGTTGTTCTTAATGGTAATATGACTGCTTGAGCCTGAAACGTAAATTCCCATGGCGGTTGCTTCTTCAGATGAAACAGAAAGATCCTGAATCGTCAGACCGCTGATTGTAATGTAATGTTTATTGTGAACGCGAACTAACGGTGTTTCGTATTTCGCGCCCGTAACAAAGTCTCCCTTAATCACGGCCTGTTCATTCTGATAGTTGCGGAACGTAATAGGTTTTCCCTCTGTACCGCTGTGCTTTATGTCAAGCGTTTCTTTGTACGTACCTTCCCGAATCAGCACGGTTGTGCCGGCAACAGCTTCTTTTGCGGCATGCGCCAATGTACGGAACGGCTTTTCTTTCGTTCCTTCATTTTGATCATTTCCATTTGGAGAAACATATAAGCAGTTTGCCGGTTCTTCTTCATTCGCCTGTGTCTTATCGAAAGCCGCGGCGATGATAATGCAAGTTAAAATGCCTGCCGACAAAATAAAATACCATACTCTCAAACTCAGTTCTCCTTTCTATTTAAAATAGATTGCCAGCACAATTATAAATGATCCATATATGGAAAACCATCGCAAAAATGCGAAAGAATGCCGCGGTGCCATCCAAGCTTGGTCAATTGATGCTGCATATCGCTTTTGATGAACCCGCTCATATCCGAAGATGAATCCCAACGTGTTTTGAAGGAGGGGAGGAAACAAGCCGAACGCCTCAGCTTAGCTGTTTTCGAAAAATTAAAGTCAAAAGAATCGCTACTCTGACATTAGCTAAAGGCATAAAATATGAAAGTTAAATTGTTTTATAAACGACACAATCATATAATTGAGTGAAAAAGGATGCATATCATGCCGTTTAATTCTTTTGAAAACTATCCGATGAGCTGGAAGCCATCGATTGATAAAACTGAAAAGCCCATTTATAAAGCACTTGCAGGGAAATTGGAACAGGATATATTAGACGGAGTTTTATTACCTGGAACAAAACTTCCTCCACAGCGAGAACTGGCCGATTATTTGGATTTAAATGTAAGTACCATTTCGAAAGCGTTTAAAGTTTGCGAGTTAAAGGGCTTGCTAAGTGCAACTGTCGGAAGCGGCACCTTTGTATCGTATGATGCGTTATCGAATGCGTATTTACTTGAAGATACAAAGCCGAAGCATTTAATTGAAATGGGAGCAACACTACCAGATAATGCTTCTTACGAGCCGCTGCTACTCCAACTAAAAAGTATGGTGCAAGAGACTGATTATGAAAAATGGTTTAGTTATGGCCGGGCAGGCGAAAGCCTTTGGCAAAAGGATGCAGCTGTAAAGTTAATCCGAAGGGGTGGGTTTGAAACAGCCGTTGACCGCATTTTATTTGCAAACGGGGGGCAAAATGCGATTGCTGCTACATTGGCGAGTCTTTGTAAGCCTGGAGACCGCATTGGTGTTGACCATCATACGTACCCCGGCTTAAAAACCGTTGCAGCAATGCTTAGTGTGCAAATCGTACCGATAAAATCAGAGAATGATGAAATGAGTCCGGAGTCACTTGAATATGCGTGTAAAAATGAAAATATTAAAGGCATTTATTTGATCCCGGATTATCATAATCCGACAGCTTCCTTTATGTCTGTTGAGAATCGAAGGATGATTGCAGACATTGCAAAGAAATACAATCTGTTTGTTATTGAAGATGCATCGTACCATCTTCTGGGCAAAAATCCGCTTCCAGCACTTGCATCATTTGCGCCGGAACAGGTTATCCATATTGCAAGTTTATCTAAATCATTAGCACCGGGGTTGAGGCTAGCCTATGTGGCAGTGCCGGGTCAATTTAAAGAACCCATTTCAAAGGCGCTTTATAATTTAAATATAACAGTTTCCCCGCTGTTATCAGAACTTACAGCACGTACGATTGTATCGAATCAATTTGAAGTCTTAATTGAAGGTCATCGGGAACAAACCATTCGCAGAAACCAAATCGTAAATCGATATTTTGCGGAATATACATGTTTAGGTGTTGAAACGGGCATCTTTCGCTGGCTGTTGTTGCCAGGTAAAATGACAGGTGCTGAATTTGAAAAATTAGCTGCACAACATGGAGTGCAAGTGTATGCGGCTGAACGCTTTGTGGTTGGAAATAGTCGTCCGGAAAGGGCTGTAAGGGTTTCTGTATGCGCACCAAAAACGCTCGAAGAGCTGGAGCGGGGATTAATGATCCTTACACGTTTGCTAAACGATCTTACCTAATATTGTTTGCCATACAATTATATTATTGTATGGTTTTTTTGCGCGTGTTACGATGATCCAAATCAAGTTGGAGGATTAGATATAGAAATAGGTTTTCGAAAGGCGGGTCAGAATATGTTACAAAAGGATAGTGTAAAATCATTAGACTTCCAAACAGCTTCGTTACAAAGCTACATTCGTTCTCCTGAAAAACAAAAAACGTTATACAAGCGTACATTATTCATTGTAAGTATTTCGCAAATTTTTGGCGGTGCAGGATTAGCAGCTGGCGTTACTGTCGGTGCCCTTATTGCACAGCAAATGCTTGGTACAGATGCATTTGCCGGTGTACCTTCTGCTTTATTTACTTTAGGGTCGGCAGGAGCTGCATTATTTGTTGGGAGACTTTCTCAACGTTATGGCCGTCGAACAGGTCTATCAGCCGGTTTTATGATTGGCGGTCTTGGAGCAATAGGAGTCATCATTGCAGCACTAATAAACAGTGTTTTTCTGTTATTTGCTTCATTGCTTATTTATGGTGCAGGAACAGCGACAAATTTACAAGCTCGTTATGCAGGTACGGACTTGGCAAATCCTAAACAGCGGGCGACTGCTGTTAGTATTACGATGGTGTTTACAACATTTGGTGCAGTTGCAGGTCCGAATTTAGTCAATGTGATGGGTAATTTCGCTCTTTCTATTGGTGTTCCATCACTTGCCGGTCCTTTCATTTTAGCAGCAGCATATATCCTGGCAGGTGTTGTCCTTTTCATCATGCTTCGTCCAGATCCATTGGTTATAGCAAGATCTATAGAAGCGACCAGCCAAGAACCCAGCGGTAAACGACATTCAGCAACAACTGAACATACAGCAAACAAAAGAGGCATAATCGTCGGTGCAACGATTATGGTTCTTACTCAAATTGTAATGGTGGCTATTATGACAATGACACCGGTTCATATGAGGCATCATGGACATGGCTTGGGTGCAGTAGGTCTAGTTATTGGTTTTCACATAGGCGCCATGTATCTTCCTTCACTGGTTACAGGTGTCCTTGTTGATAAGCTGGGGCGTACAGCGATGGCTGTTGCGTCTGGAACTACGTTGCTTCTGGCAGGTTTAATATCAGCATTTGCATCAGGAGATTCTATGGTTCCTCTAGTAATTGCCCTTTCTTTACTTGGATTAGGATGGAATTTTGGTTTGATAAGCGGGACTGCACTTATTGTCGATTCAACAGAAACTTCCACACGGGCTAAAACTCAAGGTACAGTGGATGTTTTGATTGCGCTGTCAGGAGCTGCCGGCGGAGCATTGTCTGGAATGATTGTGGCAGGCTCAAGCTATCCAGCATTATCATTTGCTGGAGGGATTTTATCCTTATTCCTGATTCCAGTGGTGATATGGTCTCATGGTGGTAAAAAATAAGCCGGATTGTAGAAGGAAAACTCACCGTCCTTGATCCGTGTGGCGCCCGGCGAAGCCATGACGGAACGCTTTCAGTCCCGAAGACGTTCTCATCTGATTAGTATGCGCCTTTTTCGCTTCGCCGGCCTAAAATAGGTCATCCTTACATTAGGATAGTTGATGGTGTCCTCGGCTATGTTAGAGATAACTTCAGATGAGATCGGGAAGAATGAGATTGAAGGCATAGTTACGAAGCGCGCCGATTCAAAATGCGGCAACGAATGATGAAAGAAATATATGGTGCCGTTTACGAACAATGCGATCCCACTCATGACGAGGGCCGCCAACATCAACAGGGAAATCCCGATTGCGAATGAAAGCATAAGCACCGTCTATAGGGGAGACGGTGCTTTCCGTTTGTTATTCGCGGTGGGCCGTATACACATCGCGTTTCGTGTAAAAACGAAGCGCTTTGATTTCCTGCTCCGTCAGCGGGCGAGCACTTGCGGCTTTGACGTTTTCCCTCAGCTGTTCGAGTTTGCTAGCCCCGGGGATCACCGCGCCGACAGCGGGCTGGGCGAGGATATATTTCATGGCGGTTTCGGTCGCGGTCAGATCCGGCGCCGTTTTTTCTATATCCGCTTTTGTTTTGACAAGCTCCTCATACGAATAGGATAAATAGCCGTTACTCTTTATATCGGCGTTTGCCTCGGAGACGGGCTTTTCCGTGAGGAGTCCTTTAGCCAGCGGTCCTCTTGCAATCACGCTGATTCCGTTTTCTTCAAGGATAGGAAGCCATTCCTCAGGGCGGCGGTCCAATAAGCTGTACTGCATCATGACGGTGATGATGCTTGATTTTTTGACATATTCCTTAATGACATTCGGGCGTATAGAAGAGATTCCATAATAACGGATGACGCCTTCCTCTTTTAATTCTTCGAAGGCTTCGATCGTTTCATCGATATTGTCTTCGATCGTTCCCCCGTGAAGCTGATAAAGGTCGATGTAATCCGTTTGCAGACGCTTTAAGCTGCGTTTGACCGCTTCCTTTATGTAAGCTTTTGAAGGGTCCCAAAACCAGCCCGGCTTTCCTTCCTTCCAGCGGTTTCCCGCTTTTGTGGCGAGGATGACGTCTTTGCGCCTCGACTTGATGGCTTCCCCGACGATTTCTTCGTTAAGCCCAAAATCGTATAAATCGGCAGTATCCAAATAATTGATGCCAAGCTCAAGCGCTTCATCCAAAATGGATAAGGCGCGCTGTTTTTCCGTGCCGAGAGACATACAGCCGAGGCCGACTTCGCTCACTTTTAAATCAGATTGTCCAAGCGTCCGTTTTTTCATCGCGCTTCACTCCTTTCTTCCTTCTACCTGAACGTAATATAAAGGAGCGAAGTTTTCAACTAATCGGCACTTGAAACAATCGTTAAAAGCCTGCATTCAGCTCAAGCAACACGATGATGACGGAGGCAATGGAACAAATCGCCGCAGGAATCGCCGTGAAAACAGATTGACGGGCCCGGAAAATGTGCGCATGGATCGCTCCCATCATAAGCAAGAAGAACAATATCCCTGCTGCGACAGCTAAATTCGGGTTCCATATTCCCCATGCCATTATAAGCGCCCCGGCGATTTCGAGACAGCCGGTAACCGTAAGAAACCATAATGGGTATTGATAATGGCGCCAATGTTCTACTTGAAAGGGGACATGCAAAATCTTTATCACGCCTCCGGTGAACATAAAAGCTGCCAAACAGGCTTTCATCACAATCGGTATCACTTTACCTCACTCTGAAGCTTGCCCAGGCCGCATTCCTTGCATCAAAAGATCGACAACCTGCATTGCAAGACTTGCCGGATCTCTCGTCCCGGGAAGCAAATAAGAATCTGTCAGATGTTCAATCATGCCGATCAAACATTCGGCAACCGTTTCCATGTCCAGCTCGGGGCGAAAGTAGCCGAGCTGTTGTTCCGCTTCCAAGTTCTCTTTCAAAGCCATCGCCAAATCGCTCTTCACCTTTTTAGCGTCTGGATTGAGAAAAAAGCCGATCCGGGTTAAATCCGGGTCTGCAGCAAGGAACGCGAAAACGGTTTCCACCGCAGTCAAAACCCGTTGTGACACATCTTCTTGGTTTATTCCTTGTTCCAGGCGGAATGACTTTGTCAGCTTTTTCAAATGAGAGTGGAAGTCGGTTATTAACTCCCCGAAGATGGCATCTTTACTTTGAAAATAAAGATAGAAGGAGGGCTGCGTCAGTCCGGCTCTTTTCACAATTGTACTGACCTTGGTGTCGTGAAATCCGTGAAGCGAAAATTCATTCGCGGCTGCTTTAAGCAAACGTTTCCGGCTCTCCTGTCCTTTGCGTCCTTTTCCGGATTTCAAAATAGAATCCCCCCAAAAAAATAATACTCGCAAGTAATGTTACTCACGAGTATGATTTCATATCGCCCAAATGTTTGTCAAAGCCCGGCCTAAGGGGAAATGACCCAATCCTTCACATATCGATAAAACCGGCCGTATTCCTTCAGTTTGGCGCGGATTTCCCACGCTTTTCCGGACATCACGATTCCGTTCGGCAGGCGATAGACCTTCATGGCGCCACCTCCCTTGATGGTGTATGATAAAATGTATGGGATAAAGAGCAGCAACAGAACGTAGGAGATGATCAAACTGAAACATTTAGAGGAAACAACCATTTCAAAAGAAAAGCTTTTTTCAGGCAAGGTAATCGATCTTTATCTTGAAGATGTCGAACTGCCGAACGGCAAAACGGGCAAGCGGGAAATCGTAAAGCATCCGGGGGCCGTGGCAGTTTTGGCGCTGACGGATGACGGAAACATCATCTTCGTCAAACAGTACAGAAAAGCGCTCGAACGGACGATTGTTGAAATCCCCGCCGGGAAGCTCGAAAAAGGCGAAAAGCCTGAATATACCGCCCTCAGAGAGCTTGAGGAAGAAACGGGATACACGGCGGCGAAACTAGAGAAAATCACTGCTTTTTATACATCTCCCGGGTTTGCGGACGAATTGGTCCATCTGTATTTTGCCGAACAGCTGACCCGTCTTGAAGAAAAACGGGAGCTTGACGAAGACGAATTTGTCGAAGTGATGGAGGTGCCGCTTGCCGACGCGCGGAAGCTTGTGGAAAGCCGGGATATTTACGATGCGAAAACGGCTTATGCCATTCAGTATTTAGAGCTGCGCGAAGCGCTGCAGGCGAAGAAATGAAAGAAATATTCGCAGACATGCATATTCATATCGGGCAGACCGAATCAGGCCGGCCGGTTAAAATCACGGCGGCCAGATCGCTTACCCTTGACGAGATTTTGATAGAAGCAAGCGAACATAAAGGAATGGGGCTGATCGGCATTATTGACTGCCACTCGCCGGAAGTGCTGGCCGAAATCGAAAAAGGGGTGGCAAGCGGCCGTTATGCCGAACTTGCCGACGGCGGCATCCAATATAAAGAAACCGTGCTGCTTTGCGGGGCGGAAATTGAGATTTATGACGAGAAGTGCCGCGGTCCGATTCACGTGTTGGCATTCATGCCGACGATCGAAAAAATGAAGCGCTTTTCCGAATGGCTTTCAAAAAGAGTGACGAACATTCATCTCAGCTCACAGCGCATCTATGAGACAGGGCTCCGCCTTCAGCAAACGGTAAAAGAACTCGGCGGCTTATTCATCCCCGCCCATATTTTTACCCCCCATAAAAGTTTGTACGGAAAAGGAGTCAAGTCGTCTCTGAAAGAGGTATTTGATGAATGTCTGATTGATGCGGTCGAGCTCGGGCTGAGCAGCGATACGCACATGGCGTCGCACGTATCAGAGCTGAACGCCTATTGTTTCCTGACCAATTCAGATGCCCATTCGCTCGGAAAAATCGGCAGGGAGTACAACAAGCTGCTGATGAAGCACGCGAGTTTTAAAGAATTTTCGCTCGCGTTAAAGGGCGAAGAGGGCCGCTCAGTTGCCGCAAACTACGGGATGAATCCTGAGCTCGGAAAATATTACCAAACCACCTGCGAATCTTGCGGCCTTCTGAAAGAGGCGGATGAGAAGGCGTGCAAAGGGTGCGGCAGCGCAAAATTTACAAAAGGAGTCAAAACGCGCCTTGAGGAGCTTTATGATCAGGACGAAAGCCCGGTCAAGCGGCCGCCGTACATCCACCAGGTGCCGCTTCAGATGATTCCCGGCATCGGTCCGAAAACGATCGAGAAGCTGAAGGAGGCCTTCGGAACCGAGATGAATATTCTTCATCATGTGGCCGAAGACGATCTTCTCGGCATGCTGCGTCCGCAGACGGCCAAGCTTCTGATCAAAGCGAGAAAGGGAGACATGGAGCTTGAGGCCGGAGGCGGCGGAACCTACGGAAAAGTAAAAAGGGGATAGCGAGATGGACTGGAAACTGAAATCGTTTGAGGAATTGTCGAAAGAAGAGCTGTATCAAATCGTAAAGCTCCGAATCGACGTTTTTATCGTCGAGCAAGACTGTCCTTACCACGAGCTTGATGATATGGATCAAAAGGCGCATCACTTGTATCTGACCGAAGGAAGCGCGATTTTGGCTTATTGCAGACTGTTTCGGAGCGGCGAGGTTTATGATGAAGCATCGATCGGCCGCGTCATCGTCCGCAGCCGGGACAGGGGAAAAGGCCATGCAAAGGCCCTTCTGGACAAAGCCCTCAGCTTTTTGGAAAACGAATGGAAAGAAAAAGCGGTCAAAATTAAAGGTCAGGACTATTTGCGTTCATTCTACGGGTCGTTCGGGTTTAAGGAAGTATCGGAAGTCTATCTGGAAGACGGCATCCCTCACGTTGACATGGTCAAAAGCTTTTCCGGCACCTCAAGGCAACAATGATTTTCCGTATTTTGGATGACGTCATCAGAACGCGTTTTTTGCCCCTGGCATAACATGTTAAGAACATGTTGAACACGAGGGGGCATAAATGGAATGGACCAGGCAAAGCAAATGTATCTCGAACTGTTAAAAAAAACGGTCTTATTCGAAATTTGGCAGGAGCATGAACGATATATTCCGACCGGTGTGCCTGTCCCCGAATCGCTGCAAAAAGAAACCGGGTTAAACGATTTGAAAATCGTACGCTGCGTCGTCCCAAATCCGGAATTGCGGAGAACGGGAACAGATTGGCCGCCGATTGCACACAGCATGATCGGCCGGGTGCGGATGAATCACTTGCAAATGTGCATGGAGACGGTTTTACAAGAAAACATAGCGGGAGACTTTATTGAAACAGGCGTATGGCGGGGCGGAGCCTGCATTTTTATGAAAGGCTTTTTAAAAGTTCATGGAGAAGACGGCCGTACGGTATGGGTGGCCGATTCGTTCGAAGGCCTGCCGGCGCCGGATATCGAAAAATATCCCCAGGATACGGGGGACCGCCATCATGAGGTTGATTTTTTAAGGGTATCGCTGGAGGAAGTAAGACGCAACTTTGAAAAATACGATCTGCTTGATGAAAACGTTCAGTTTTTGAAAGGCTGGTTTAAAGATACGCTGCCTGAGGCGCCTATTGAGCGGCTCGCCATTTTACGGCTGGACGGCGATATGTATGAATCGACAATGGACAGTTTGGCCAATTTGTACGGAAAAGTATCAAAGGGCGGTTTCGTCATCATCGATGATTTCTCTCTAAAGGGCTGCCATGCTGCCGTGCTCGATTTCCTTAAAGAACAAGGCCTGGATGAATCGATCCTCGTTTCCATCGATCCTTATTCGGTATATTGGCGAAAACCATAATCAAACGACAAGAGGCTCAACAAAAAGTCGAGCCTTTTTTATATTGAAGATGATTTAGAATACGGCCGCATATAAACACGTATCTCTGTATTCGCTTCGGTCGTTCGACAGGTCATCGCTCCGCAGCACGGCCTCAAGCTCGAAACCGAGGCGCTCAGCCATTTTTCTGCTTTTCAGATTGAGGCTGTCGCAGCATATTTCCAGCCGCTTTGCTCCGAGATGGCGACGGGCAAAATCAATGAGTCCTTGAATTGCTTCTGTCATGTATCCTTGTCCCGCATGTGCGGTGCTGCACCAGTAGCCGATCTCAAACCTCCGGGCTTCCCAGTTCATGCGGTGAAGCCCTGTGCTTCCGACAAATCGGCCTGTTTCCCTATGAAAAATGTGCATCCTCAAGTCTTTGCGCAAAATAAAATCAGCCTGGGCACGCCTGATGTTGATTTCGACTTCGTCTTCTTTCGGTTCCTCTCTTGCAAACGGCATCCACGGTTTAAGCTCAGCTAAAGACGTTCGGATCGCGTCGCAAACGGCTTTGCCACCGGCCTTCGGCGCTCTGACAAGCAGACGCCCGGTTTGAAAGCTGTCCGGAAAATCCAGCAAAATAGGATTCACAGGGGATCCCTCCGTATTGATTTTCGCCTATTATCCTATAAACATATAAAAAAGTAAATTCAAAACGGAGAGCTCGTCCCGCAGCCGCATGTTTACATCTTGCCGCCGACAGCGTATTCGGCCGTTTCGGTGTGCACCGCCAGAGGCGGGGGAAGGCGCATTAGGATGATATATGTTCCAAATGCAAGAATTACCCCCGTGAACCAGGATATATCGTAGAACGGCTTTAACGTGGGAATACAGCTCCCGATTAAAGACATAAACGCCCCGAGCGCGACAGCGGCGAAAGCCCGGTAGTTGTAGCCTTTGTAATACATATACCGCCCGCTTGCGGAATACAGCTCGTCGACGTGGATCGTGCATTTTCGAATCACGAAATAATCGGCAATCATTACACCCGCGACAGGACCCAAAATACCGCCTATGGTGCCGAGAAACGAGAACACGCTTGCTTCGTTTTCCATCAGCTTCCACGGAAACGTAAACAGGGCCAAAGCGGCGGTGATATAGCTGCCCCGCTTAAAATCGATATACTTTGGTAAAAAATTGGCCAAATCATAAGCGGGAGAGACGATGTTTGCCGCCACATTCACCGAAACCGCCGCGATGCAAAGCGTAATGACGGAAAGGGCGATGACATACGGATTGTCAAAATGGGCCAGAATATCGACGACATCCCACAGCGGTTTTCCGAAGGCGACCTGTGAACCCGAGGTTACGGTAATGCTGGCGAATGCGAATAGCACAAACGTTCCGGGCAAGCCGAAAAACTGCCCCTTGATCTGTTCTTTTTGGGAGGTTGCGAATCTTGTAAAGTCGGGAATATTCAAGATCAGCGTCGCCCAAATTCCGATAATTCCCGTCACCCCGGCGAGGAAAGGCCATATTAATTCGCTGAACGTTCGAAATTTTCCAGGCTGCGAATAAATGGGGCCGAGCCCGCCCGCAATATCGACCGCCCACCAAACCATGCCTCCGAATACGAGGTAGACCAGGGGTCCTGCCCAAACTTCAAATTTTTTGATCGATTCCATTCCATGATGCAGCACAAGCAGATGAATCCCCCAAAAGAAAATAAATGACAAAAGCCCTGACAGATGAAGTCCCAACAGATTCCAATCTCCGCCTATGTCTTTCCAGCCGCCCCATATATTCAGCATTAGGATGTTAATCGCCGTACTTCCGGCAAACGCTTGAATGCCGAACCACATAATGGCTACAAAACCGCGGAGCAGCGCGGGAATATTCGCGCCGTAAATGCCGAAAGAAGATCTGATCAATACGGGGAAAGGCACGCCGTACTTTGCACCTGCGTGGCCGTTCAGGGCAAGGGCGGCATAGAGGACGAGAGAGGCCACGGCAATAATCCCCAATACCTGCCATGGAGACAGCCCGATCGAAATTAAACCGCCCACCGTGGCATATGTCGGAATGTTATGGATGCAGCCCATCCAAATCGACGCGAAATTGACGGCTTTCCATGTTCGTTCTTGTGGCTCTAACGGCAATAAATCTTTGTTGCTTAGCGCGTTTTCCTTGTTCATTGTCATCCCCCTGTTCTACATATTTCTATGAAATATAACGCAGTCACCTTAGAATGACATCGGATAAACTGAACAATTTTTCCGGGAGCGTTTATAGAGGCTGTCCAAAAATCATCAGAAGGTGTCCGAAAAATTTTTTGCTTTGCAAGAAACAGCCGCCCCTTTTGATCATAGGATAAAAGACCAGGTTACAAGTTCCCGAAAGAGAAATGAAAGCGTTTCCCATATCGGGCGCCCGGTAAAACAAAAGGAGGGATCGATTGCAAATGAAAAAAATCTTATTGGTCTGCGCAGCAGGCATGTCCACAAGCCTCTTAGTCAACAGAATGAAACAGCATGCTGAGCAGCTCGAAGAGGAAATTGAGATTACGGCACTGCCCGTTGCAGAAGCCGGGACGATGGCCGCCGAAGCCGACATCGTTCTGTTGGGCCCGCAGGTCCGCTATCAAAAATCTCAGGTTGAATCAATGGCCGGGGACGTTCCCGTAGCCGTGATCGATATGAGGGACTATGGAACCATGAATGGCGAAGCTGTACTGGAGAAAGCTTTGCAGCTGATCAAATAAAAGGAGGGGGTCATTTTGAGCGGATTTATGGAGAAATTTGAACGAACCGTTGAGCGATTCTTGGTTCCGATTGCGGCCAGGCTGAATTCACAGCGGCACATTTGTGCGATCAGAGACGCCTTTATTTTATGTTTTCCGATTATCATGGCAGGCTCAATCATCACGTTGCTCAATTTTGCGATTTTGTCTCCGGACGGTTTTATCGCCAACATTTTATTTCTCGACAAATTGTTTCCGAATTTAGCCGATTACCAGACGGTTTTTACGCCTGTTCTGCGGGGATCGCTTGACATCATGTCCGTTTTTGTCGTATTCCTTGTCGCACGCAATCTCGCCATTTCATTGCAAGCTGATGAGCTTCTTTCGGGGCTGACGGCAGTGTCATGCTACTTTATCATCTATCCGCCNNCTTTAATCATCGGCATCATCGTCGGCGAAGTTTTCAGCAGACTCGCCAATTCGAAGCGCCTGCAAATTCATATGCCTCCGCAGGTGCCTCCGGCGGTCGCCAGAACGTTTAAAGTGCTGTTTCCGATAATTTTCATCACAATCGGTTTTGCGATCGTAAGCTTCGCTCTTACGTCCGTTGCGAAAAACGGGCTTCATGAACTCGTATATACATTGCTGCAGGCGCCTTTACGGGATATGGGGACCAACATTTTCACGGTTGTTTTTCTCGGCATTGTCGCCAATTTTCTGTGGCTCTTCGGCATTCATGGACCGAATACGATTGCGGCGATCAGAGAAACGATTTTTGCTGAAGCAAATCTCGAAAATCTTGCTTTTGCAGCTAAAACAGGATCTGCA
>NZ_JBALMR010000032.1:17034-32638 GCF_036963165.1 Bacillus sp. JJ675
AAGACATCGGCAAGCTTTCGATCGGCCCGGGGCTGTTCAATATTAATGAACCCGTCATTTTCGGCCTGCCGGTTGTGTTAAATCCGATTTTTATGATTCCGTTCATCATCGTGCCGGCCGTCAATACGTCAGTCGGGTATTTGTTTATTAGTTTTAAGATCATTCCGCCGATCGCCTATTCCGTTCCGTGGACGACCCCGGGACCGCTGATTCCGTTTCTCGGAACGGGCGGGAACTGGGCCGCGCTTGCCGTCGGATTTCTCTGCCTCGCCATTTCAACGATCATTTACCTGCCGTTTGTAATGGCCGCTAATAAGACGGTGAAAACCGACGGCGGCGGGTAAGCGAACATCTGAAAACGGTTTTGGGAAGGCAGACGCTTTTTTGCCTTCCTTTTTTATATAAAAAAGTCATGCTGCTCTCTTTTCTCTCATACAATCTATTAAAATCAAAAGCGCGTCTGGGAGGAAGATACATGCGGAAGCACTCGATGAAAGAGCTTATATTTCAGCATATGAAAGACCATTTGTCGATCTATTTATTCGTCTCCGTATTATTTTTAATGGGTGTGATTTTCGGTGCGGTTATTGTCAACAGCATGACGATCAGCCAAAAGGAAGATTTGTTTTATTATTTGAACCAATTTTTTGGACAACTCTCACAAGGAAAAGCGGCAAGCTCGAAAGACATGTTTTTGCAGAGCCTTCTTCACAATATGAAGTATCTTGGATTGATGTGGATTCTCGGAATCTCGGTCATCGGCCTGCCCGTCATATTTATCATGGTCTTTTTAAAAGGGATCGTTGTCGGTTTTACGGTCGGTTTTTTAGTGAATCAAATGGGGATCAACGGTTTTTTCCTGTCGTTTGTCTCCGTGCTCCCGCAAAATCTTCTCCTGATCCCGGCATACTTGATCATGGGCACATGCGCCATCGCATTTTCCATGAGGCTTATCAGACAGCTGTTTGTGAAAAGGAGCCTTACGGAAGCGCCTGTTCACTGGTTTGGCAGATATGCTTTCGTACTCGTTTTGATTCTTGTCATGTCGGTTATATCGTCTTTTCTTGAAGCCTTCCTTTCGCCGCTGTTAATGGAGAAGGTGATCGATTTTATTCAGGTCAAATCGAATTAATTTATAATCATTATTAAAAAATATTCATTTTGTTTATCAATTTATAATAATTATAGTTGGCTCTCCGCGCTCGTTTTGTTATAATAAGCTAGGTAATGCGGCGTAGGAGGGAAAGTCAATGGAAACACGTATTGATCGAATCAAAAAACAATTGCATTCTTCCAGCTACAAACTCACCCCTCAGCGCGAGGCTACTGTAAGGGTGCTGCTTGAAAATGAGGAAGACCATTTAAGCGCAGAAGATGTATACCTCCTCGTAAAAGAGAAATCTCCTGAAATTGGTCTTGCGACAGTATATCGAACTCTTGAATTGTTAACCGAATTAAAAGTAGTGGATAAAATCAACTTTGGCGACGGCGTGTCAAGGTATGACCTTCGCAAGGAAGGAGCGGCCCACTTCCATCATCATCTTGTCTGCATGGAATGCGGGTCAGTCGTTGAAATCGAAGAAGATTTGCTTGAGGACGTTGAAGACATCATTGAAAAGGATTGGAAATTTAAAATAAAAGATCACAGGCTGACCTTTCACGGAATTTGCCACAACTGTCAGCAAAAAGAAGCCGAGTAAACCGGATGTGCGAGAACCCTTTCAATCTTTCCCGAACGGGTTCTTTTTTGATTCATACGTATAAAACTTGTCTCATTTGGCATATGTTTTAGTAATCGAATCGATAGAAGGGACCTGAAAAGGAATGAAAATGCTGAAAACGGCCGCTGACATGATCAAGGTGTTTGTGCTGTTTACCGGTTTTACCGTCTTGTTTTATTATGCTATGATATGGATAAATTCAGAGTATGAAAACTATCATCGGTACGATAAACCCGAAGGAGCCGCCCTCAAGGTCGCCTCGATGGACGGGGACGAACGGGACGGCTGGTTTAACCGGTTAATCTTTTTTTATTTAAACGGGGAGTAGGATAGCGTGAAAGTTCATATTAAAGATTTTATCCACTATGCCGTGGTAGAACGGGGGCTTTCCCATAATACGGTCGTGAGCTATGAACGGGATTTGAACAGCTATGCCGCTTTTTTGGAAGAAAAAGAGGGCTTGGGCTCCCTCAACGAAGTGACAAGGCTGCATATCATCCAGTTTTTAAAGCATTTGAAAGACTCCGGAAAATCCGGAAGGACGATCGCCAGACACCTGGCTTCCATCCGGGCATTTCATCAGTTTTTGCTGAGAGAAAAAGTGACGGCGCAGGATCCGTCCGTCCATATCGAATCGCAAAAAACGGAGCGGACGCTGCCGAAGGTGCTGTCATTGCAGGAAGTGGAAACCCTTCTTGAGACTCCGAAGCTTTCGACTCCGTTCGGCTATCGTGACAAAGCGATGCTGGAATTGCTTTATGCGACGGGAATCCGCGTCAGCGAGATGATCGAATTGAAGCTTGCCGATGTGCATTTGGCAATGGGATTCATCCGCTGCTTCGGAAAAGGAAGAAAAGAGCGGATTGTCCCGCTCGGCGAAACGGCTTCGCATGCGATCGGGGAATACCTCGAAAAGGCAAGGGGAAAACTTCTTAAGAAAAACACGGAAGACGCCCTGTTTCTGAACCATCACGGCAGACAGATGAGCCGGCAGGGATTTTGGAAAAACTTAAAGAAAATCGCTTTGGAAGCAGGGATTCAGAAGGAACTCACCCCTCATACGCTAAGGCATTCGTTTGCGACGCATCTGCTTGAAAACGGAGCGGATTTGCGGGCCGTCCAGGAAATGCTCGGACATGCCGACATTTCGACGACGCAGATTTATACCCATGTGACAAAGACAAGGCTGAAAGACGTCTATAAGCAATATCATCCCCGTGCATAGCCCCAAAAAGGCGAAGCGCGGTTTTTCATTTGCCTGAAACTTCAAAAATTGCGGGAAGTTTCTCACTATTTCCGTTCGTGTTGTCAACCGTTGTGTAAACGGTTTATACTTGACTAACAGCGGCATTTATTTCTAGCATGCGAAAACAGGTCAGCTTAAAGATCATATGAAAGAAGGAGGCCGTCAGAATGCCTGCATATCAATATAACCGCGTTTTTTTAATCGTCATGGACTCCGTCGGAATCGGCGAGGCACCGGACGCTGAAAAATTCAACGACAAAGGGGCGGATACCTTAGGCCACATCGCCGAACACATGGGAGGCATCAGCCTGCCGAACATGGCAAAGCTCGGGCTGAGCAACATCCGCCAGATCAAAGGAGTGCCGCGGGCTGAACAACCGCTCGCCTACTACGGAAAAATGAAGGAAGCCTCAAACGGAAAGGATACGATGACCGGTCATTGGGAAATCATGGGGCTGTACATAGATAAACCGTTCCGGGTATTCCCCGACGGTTTTCCGGACGAATTGATCCAGGAACTTGAAAAAAGGTCCGGAAGAAAAGTAATCGGAAACAAGCCGGCTTCAGGGACGGCGATTTTGGACGAACTGGGCGCCGAACATATGGAAACGGGGGCCTTGATCGTATATACCTCTGCTGATTCCGTTCTGCAGATCGCCGCTCACGAGGAAGTCGTTCCGCTTGAAGAGCTTTATCATATCTGCGAAATCGCACGCGAGCTGACGCTTGACGAAAAATATATGGTCGGCCGCGTTATCGCCCGTCCGTTCGTCGGAAAGCCCGGCGAGTTTAAGCGGACGCCGAACCGCCATGACTATGCGCTGAAGCCGTTTGACAGAACGGTGATGAATGAAATGAAGGATGACGGTTTTGACGTCATTGCGATCGGCAAAATCTCAGATATTTATGACGGCGAGGGAATCACGGAAGCGCTCAGAACCAAGTCGAATATGGACGGGATGGATAAGCTGATTCAGACGCTCGGCCAGGATTTCACCGGCATCAGTTTCGTCAACCTCGTCGACTTTGACGCGCTGTTCGGACACCGCCGCGATCCTGAAGGATACGGAAAAGCGCTTGAAGAGTTCGATGCGCGCCTTCCGGAAGTATTTGAAAAGATGCGTGAAGACGATCTATTGATTATCACCGCCGATCATGGGAACGATCCGATTCACCATGGCACGGACCATACGAGGGAATATGTTCCGCTGCTTGTATACAGCAAAAAGAACGAAAACGCGGCAGAGCTTCCGCTCGCTGATACGTTTGCGGATATCGGGGCAACGATCGCCGACAATTTCAAAACGAAAATGCCTAAGTACGGAAAAAGCTTTTTATCCCTGCTTAAATAGGAGGATACGACGTGAAACAGATGATTTCAAACGCTGCTCAATATATTAAAAGCAAGGCAAAACACGAACCGGCAGTCGGTCTGATATTGGGATCGGGACTCGGCGTGCTTGCCGATGAAATTGAAGATGCCGTCCGGATCAAATATGAGGATATTCCGGATTTTCCGGTTTCTACGGTTGAAGGACACGCAGGGCAGCTCGTCATCGGCGCGCTGAAAGGTGTGCCGGTCGTTGTGATGCAAGGGCGCTTTCATTTTTATGAAGGCTATCAACTCGATAAAGTCACGTTCCCGGTAAGGGTCATGAAGGAGCTGGGCATCGGCACGCTGATCGTGACGAACGCCGCTGGCGGTGTCAATGAATCGTTCCGTCCGGGTGACTTAATGATCATCTCCGATCACATCAACTATATGGGAACAAACCCGCTGATCGGTCCGAACGATTCAGCGCTCGGCGTCAGATTCCCGGATATGTCGCAAGCTTATGACAAAGAGCTTCGCCGCATGGCAAAGCAAACGGCCGAAGAATTGAACATCCCGGTTCAGGAAGGCGTATACACCGCGGTTTCCGGTCCGTCATATGAAACGCCTGCCGAGGTTCGTTTCCTCAGAACGATCGGTTCTGATGCCGTCGGAATGTCAACCGTTCCGGAAGTTATCGTGGCAAGGCATTCCGGCCTCCGCGTGCTCGGCATATCCTGCATTTCAAATGCAGCAGCCGGAATTTTGGACCAGCCGCTGTCTCATGACGAAGTCATGGAAGTAACCGAAAAAGTAAAATCAGACTTTTTGCGCCTCATCAAAGCCGCAGTCGCGAAAATCGGCGAGATAGCGTAACATAAGGTACACGTATGAAAGCCAATACATGTCCGAAGCCAGGACATGTATTGGCTTTTTTGTATAGGGAGAAATTTTTACCAATAATCTGTATAAATCCACCTCTATTGGAAAAAATAGAGAGGATTACGAAATGGAGGTCTGGGTGATGAAACGTCATTTATCCACATTGATGATTTTTACGATAATTCTTATGACAGCGCCGGCCGCATTTGCGGAAAAAAGCGATACGAAAACATCGGAGCTTGCCCATGAAGCGAAATCCGCCGTTTTGATCGAGCGGGACACCGGAAAGATCATGTATGACAAAAACAGCCATGAAAAGCTTCCTCCGGCCAGCATGACAAAGGTGATGACCATGCTTTTGATCATGGAAGCTCTTGATGAAGGAAAAATTAAAATGAAAGATAAGGTGAGAACGAGCGAATATGCCGCATCGATGGGAGGTTCGCAGATCTTTCTTGAACCCGGCGAAGAGATGACTGTCGAAGATATGCTGAAAGGCATCGCCATCGGTTCCGGAAACGATGCCTCTGTTGCGATGGCAGAGCATATCGCCGGATCTGAAGAGGAATTTGTAAAAAGGATGAACGAAAAGGCCGCAGAGCTCGGCCTCAAGGACACGTCTTTTAAAAATACGACAGGACTTCCTAAAGAAGGCCATTACAGCACAGCCTACGACATGGCCGTCATGGCGAAAGAGCTGTTGAAATACGATCAAGTCACGAAATTTACAGGAACGTACGAGGATTATTTAAGGGAAAACACCGATAAAAAGTTTTGGCTTGTCAATACAAACAGGCTGATCAAATTTTATCCGGGAGTCGACGGAGTTAAAACGGGATTCACAAATGAAGCGAAGTACTGTTTGACGGCCTCCGCGAAAAAAGGAAATATGCGTGTGATCGCCGTCGTCTTCGGCGCCAGTACCCCGAAAGAGCGAAATGCGCAGATCACCAAAATGCTCGATTATGCGTTCAGCCAATACGAAACCCATCCAATATACAAGCGGAATGAAGTCATATCCGAATTAAAGGTCAATAAGGGCAGCGAGCAGAAAATAAATCTCGTTACTTCAGAACCGATTTCCCTTTTGACGAAAAAAGGCGAAAACATCAAAGCCGTCAAGAAGGAAATCAAAAAGAAAACGGATATCCAGGCTCCTGTCAAAAAAGGGACAGAGCTCGGGACGCTCGTGCTGAAAAAGGATGGAAAGGTGCTGCATGAAAGCCCGCTCGTCGCTGAAAAAGACATGGACAAAGCGGGAATGTGGACATTGTTTAAGCGGACGATGACAAACTGGACGAAGTGGGATGAATAATGCCGAACGGTCACTAGTTTTGTCATGGTGAAGGAATTTAGAAAGCCTGAATCGAAACACTCATTATCCGATTTATATCAAGGAGGAATGAGGATGAGCCTCGGAATCGATTTTAACGTCAAAGAATCCGTGCTTTGTATTCGGTTGACAGGTGAACTCGACCACCATACAGCGGAAACCTTGCGAAACCAGGTGAGCGAACATATGGAACGATACGACATTCGTCATATCGTCTTAAATCTTGAAGAACTTTCATTTATGGACAGCTCAGGGCTCGGCGTCGTGCTGGGCCGGTATAAGGAAATTCAGCAGCTGGGCGGAGAAATGATCGTCTGCGCGATTTCCCCGGCCGTCAAGCGATTATTCGATATGTCAGGGCTGTTTAAAATCATCCGCCTTGAGCAATCCGAACAGCATGCGCTTCAAACACTGGGGGTGGCATCATGAAAAATGAGATGAACATCCAGTTTACAGCGCTCAGCCAAAATGAATCGTTTGCACGGGTAACGGTCGCTGCTTTTATCGCCCAGCTTGATCCGACGATGGATGAACTAACCGAAATTAAAACGGTTGTATCAGAAGCGGTCACAAACGCGATCATCCACGGATACGAAAACTCAGGCGAAGGAACCGTGTATATCTCTGTCACGCTGGAAGACCATATCGTCTATTTGACGATCCGCGATGAAGGAATCGGGATCACGGATCTTGAAGAAGCTCGCCAGCCGCTGTTCACGACGAAGCCGGAACTCGAAAGATCGGGGATGGGCTTTACGATCATGGAGAACTTCATGGATGATATCACGATCGATTCCTCGCCTGAAATGGGCACCACAATACACTTAACAAAGCACTTATCGAAAAGCAAAGCGCTTTGCAATTAAGGGAGATTTGTTATGGATGTGGAGGTTAAAAAAGAACTGAATACCCAGCTTAAAGACCATGAGGTAAAAGAACTGATTAAAAACAGCCAGAACGGCGATCAAAGAGCAAGAGACCTCCTCATAGAAAAAAACATGCGTCTTGTTTGGTCCGTCGTTCAGCGTTTTTTGAACAGAGGGTATGAGCCTGATGACCTCTTTCAAATCGGCTGTATCGGTCTTTTGAAATCGGTTGACAAATTCGACCTTTCCTATGATGTCCGGTTCTCCACCTATGCCGTCCCGATGATCATCGGCGAAATTCAAAGGTTCATCAGAGATGACGGAACGGTTAAGGTGAGCCGCTCGCTGAAGGAGCTCGGCAACAAAATCAGGAGGGCGAAAGACGAGCTCTCCAAGACGAACGGACGAATTCCGACCGTTCAGGAAATCGCCGAACATCTCGGGATCTCTTCCGAGGAGGTCGTACTGGCCCAGGAAGCCGTCCGTTCGCCTTCGTCCATTCATGAAACGGTATATGAAAACGACGGAGACCCGATTACGCTTCTCGACCAGATCGCCGACCAATCGGAGGACAAATGGTTCGATAAAATCGCTTTGAAAGAAGCGATCAAAGACCTGGACGAAAGGGAAAAGCTGATCGTCTACTTAAGGTATTACAAGGACAAGACGCAATCAGAAGTTGCCGACCGCCTTGGCATCTCCCAGGTTCAGGTATCCAGGCTCGAGAAAAAAATCTTAAAGCAAATCAAAAACCAGATGGATCACAATGACAGCTAAACAGGCAATCCCGGATACAAGCCGGCCCCCGCGATGGGCCGGCTTTTTTAGTGTGGTAATTTATGGTCATTCTTTCGGTGCTGAATGATAAATGAGATGAACCTCATACTACAACTATAACCATCATATAGGAAGTGACCCAGATGGAACGTCAAGTTTTTATCAGGCTCCGCCACCGTCTAGTGGCCGATCCGGATGAATTGATCAGGCTCGGAGATATCGCACAGGTGGCGGGCGACCGGCGCTGCAAAAAAAAGCTTGAACAGCTGCCTATATACAAGGTGAGCAAATCGGATCAAAACTTGGTGGTATTGGACATGATGAAGGTGATTGAAGCCATACATAAATCGTTTCCAGACCTTGATGTCCAAACCGTCGGCGGTGCCGAAACCATCGTGGAGGTTCAATATCCAAAACGGGGCCTGTCTCCCGTGCTTTTCATCGCTGTCTGGCTGCTTTTGTTCGTCGGTGCGGGTCTTACCGTGATGAATTTTCATGAAGATGTCAGCATGAGGGAAGTGCACATCCGGCTTTATGAAATGATAACGGGAAAAGAAAACCGCTACCCCTACCTTTTGCAGGTTCCATACAGCATTGGCCTGGGCCTCGGGATGATTTTGTTTTTTAACCACTTATTTAAAAAACGATTCAACGAAGAGCCCAGCCCCCTTGAAGTGGAGATGTTCAAATATCAGCTCGATTTGGACCAATATGTGGCCATGCACGAAAATAAAGAAACGACAAAGGATATCCATGATCATTAGCGTAATGATCATCTTTCTCGGTCTTGCGGGAGGTGTGGCAGTAGGTTCCGGTTTTGTCGCTTTTCTCACGGTGCTGGGCATCATTCCGAGGCTGATGCAGCTGACAAAAACGAGAGCGTATATCCAGGCATACGAATGGGCCGTCATTGTCGGCGCCGTTTTTGGAGGATGGGAGTCGCTTAATATGAACCGATTTTTTTTATCGAAATGGTTCATGATTCCGATCGGCCTCTTCGCGGGCTTGTTTATCGGAATGCTTGCGGCCGCTCTTACGGAAGTGCTGAACGTGCTGCCGATTTTGGTCAAACGGATCGGCATGGGGGACAGGATTTTAATTTTATTGATGGCCATTGTCTTCGGAAAGATTATCGGATCTTTATTTCAATGGCTGATCTTTGTTCATTTGTCATAAAAGGAGGATGTTCATGTCAAGCTTAAAAGATAATTATCAGTCTAAAGTGAAAACGTATCAGCCCACTCCGCCTTATGTGCTGAACTGTTTAAAAGCGTTTCTCGTCGGCGGGCTGATCTGCATGATCGGCCAGGCGTTCCAAAACTTTTACATGGCCGTTTTTCATTTTGATGAAAAAACAGCGGGAAATCCGACGGTCGCCACGCTTATTTTAATATCTGCCCTGTTAACAGGGCTCGGGGTTTACGACAGAATCGGGCAGTTCGCCGGCGCCGGTTCGGCCGTTCCGGTGACGGGATTTGCCAACAGCATGGCGAGCGCGGCGCTTGAGCATAAAAGCGAAGGATATGTCCTCGGCGTCGGCACAAACATGTTTAAACTCGCCGGAAACGTGATCGTCTTCGGCGTTGTCGCAGCGTATATTGTCGGAATTATCCGCTACGCTTTTGACAAGCTGTTTTAGGAGGAAGATGTCATGAAAACAACGGGAAAACAAACATGGGTGTTCCAAAACCCGCTGTTTGTCAATTCAAGCGGCACAGCGGTCGGTCCAAAGGAAAAGCAGGGACCTTTAGGACATTTATTTGATCAGACATACGATGACATGCACTGCAATCAAAAAAATTGGGAAATGGCCGAGCGCAAGCTGATGGAGGATGCAATCGAATCAGCATTGACTAAACAAAACCTGAAAAAAGATGACATCGACATCTTTTTGGCAGGGGACCTGCTCAACCAAAATGTGACCGCCAACTTTGTGGCAAGGCATTTGAAGCTTCCGTTTCTTTGTTTATTTGGGGCTTGCTCCACTTCAATGGAAGCGATTGCGCTCGGTTCGGCGCTGATTGACGGCGGCTTTGCAAAACGGGCCCTTGCCGCGACGAGCAGCCACAATGCAACGGCTGAACGGCAATTTCGCTACCCGACGGAATACGGCGGGCAAAAGCCCGGCACTTCAACCTCTACCGTAACAGGAAGCGGAGCGGTGGTGCTCAGCCAAAATCCGGGCGGGATCAAAATCACGAGCGCGACCATCGGAAAGGTCATCGATTTTGGTATCACAGATTCACAGGACATGGGATCAGCGATGGCACCCGCTGCCGCCGATACGATCAAACAGCATCTCGAAGATCTCGGGCGTACGCCGGATGACTATGATTTGATCCTTACCGGCGATCTTTCCGGTGTCGGAAGCCCGATTGTAAGGGATCTGTTAAAAGAAGAAGGGATTCGTGTCGGCACTAAGCACAATGACTGCGGGCTGATGATCTATACGCCCGATCAGCAGGTGTTTGCAGGAGGAAGCGGATGCGCCTGCTCGGCTGTCGTCACCTTCGCCCATATTTTTAAAGAAATTGAAGCGGGAAGATTAAACAGGGTGCTTGTCGTGGCCACGGGTGCACTCCTGAGCCCGACCGTTGTTCAGCAGAAGGAATCGATTCCGTGCATCGCGCACGGCGTCGTATTCGAACGGGCCGAAGGGGGGAACGCGTAATGGAATACATCATCGCGTTTATCGTCGGCGGCTTGATTNNGCTTCTGCTCGATGTATGCAAAATGACACCGGCGCATGTTATGTCAACCTTTGTCGTAGCAGGAGCGATCCTGGACGGATTCGGCATTTATGACCGGCTCATCGAGTTTGCCGGGGCGGGGGCGACCGTGCCGATCGTCAGCTTCGGGCATTCCCTGTTGCACGGCGCGATGCACCAGGCTAAAGAGCACGGTTTTATCGGAATCGGAATGGGGATATTTGAGCTGACGTCCGCCGGTATATCTGCCGCCATTTTATTCGCTTTTCTCGTGGCTGTGATTTTTAAACCGAAAGGATAAGGAACAATGACAGCAAAACGCAAAGTCATTTTGGTAACAGACGGCGATATCTATGCTGCAAAATCGATTGAATATGCGGCAAAGCAGATCGGCGGCCGCTCGATTTCCCAGTCGATGGGAAACCCGAGCGTGAAAACGGGTCCCGAGCTCGTATCGATGATTCTTGAAACACCGCATGATCCCGTGTTCGTAATGTTTGACGATTCCGGCCTCCAAGGGGAGGGGCCTGGAGAGACGGCGATGAAGTATGTGGCTGCACATCCTGATATTGAGGTGCTCGGCGTCATCGCCGTCGCTTCGAAAACCCACTACGCGGAGTGGACAAAAGTAGATGTGTCGATTGATGCGGAAGGGGAGCTGACAGAGTTTGGAGTTGACAAGTACGGAGTCAGAGAATTTGACGTCAAACGGATGAGCGGAGATACGGTCTACTGCCTTGACCAGCTTGATGTTCCTATCGTCGTCGGAATCGGCGATATCGGAAAAATGGGCAGAAAAGACGATGTAAAAAAAGGGTCGCCGATCACAATGAAGGCGGTCGAGCTCATTTTAGAAAGGAGCGGGTATGATGAGTGCACAGGAAAAAGAGAAGACAAGAGTATTCCATGATCCTTCTAAGAATGAGTCATTTTTCAAACAGCGGGTCGGGATGGGGGAAAGCTTTGATCTCGGAGTCAGGAAGGTGTTTGTCCTCGACCGGGAAATCCAGATTTACTATGTAAACGGATTGTGTGATACGCAGTACATCATTCACCTGCTGAGGGAACTGGTTCATTTGAACGATTCGGAAAAAGAATCAGGCGAAGCAGAAGAAATCGTTGAAAACAGGCTGCTGAACCAACAGGTATCAAAAGCGAAAACGCTTGATGAAGCAGTCGATCAAGTACTGTCAGGATTGGTCGCCATCATCGTCGAGGATGCGGGCTTTGCTTTTATCGTCGATGTCAGAAGCTATCCCGGAAGGACGCCGGAAGAGCCTGACACAGAAAGAGTCGTACGCGGAGCAAGAGACGGACTCGTCGAAAGCATTATCGTCAACACAGCCTTGATCAGACGGAGAATCAGGGACGAACGGCTCAGGTATAAAATGCTCCATATCGGAGAACGCTCAAAAACCGATATTTGCCTTTGCTATCTGGAAGATGTGGCAGACCCGGACCTTGTCAACGTATTAAAAAAAGAAATCGAAAATGTGCAAGTCGACGGTTTGCCGATGTCTGACAAATCGGTTGAAGAATTCATCGTCGGGCAGGGCTTCAACCCTTTTCCTCTCGTCAGGTATACGGAAAGAGCCGATGTCGCTGCAAGCCACATTTTAGAAGGGCATATCATTATTATTGTTGACACGTCACCGAGCGTCATCATTACGCCGACCACGCTGTTTCACCATGTCCAGCATGCTGAGGAATACAGGCAAACGCCGGCGGTTGGAACGTTTTTAAGATGGGTGCGCTTCTTCGGCATATTTGTATCGACTTTTTTGCTGCCGCTGTGGCTGCTGTTTGTCATCGATCAATCGCTTTTGCCCGACAATTTAAAGTATATCGGTTTAAATAAGGATTCCCACATCCCGATTATTATGCAGATTTTTTTAGCTGATCTCGGGGTCGAATTTTTAAGAATGGCCGCCATCCATACGCCGACGCCGCTTTCGACAGCCATGGGTTTGATCGCCGCCGTCTTAATCGGGGATATCGCGATCAATGTCGGCCTGTTTTCTCCTGAAGTCATTTTATACGTCTCGCTGTCTGCCATCGGGACATATACGACACCAAGCTATGAGCTAAGCTTGGCGAACAAAATGGTGAAGCTCTTTATGCTCATATTGGTGGCGCTGTTTAAAGTGGAAGGGTTTGTCATAGGCTTTACGATCTTAACGATTATCATGGTCTCGATCCGTTCTTTGGAGACGCCGTATCTTTGGCCGTTTCTCCCGTTTAACGGCAAAGCGTTTTGGAACGTTCTCGTGCGTACTTCTGTTCCGGGAGCCAAAATCAGACCGAGCATCGTTCACCCGAAAAACAGGGTCAGACAGTGAGTCGGCTCTTTCGAGGCTTATCAAGCCTCTTTTTCTTGTTTACGGGTGATAACCGTATCTCTGCGTGTAAGGCTGCATTCCTCTGTATTCATTAGCCGATATGGCAACGGCACGCAAGCTGCATACATTGTTCGGCCTTCTGATCGGATAGGCGATATACAGCATTTCCCGGCCGTACGGGTCAATGGCTGATGAATGCAGGAAAACTTCAGTTCCTCTGCGCCAGTATCTTGTATTCGCCGGAGCCGTAATGATTTGCCCTTCGAACGGCTCATAAATTCTATAGTCATACGCGCCGGCATCATAAGAATGGTCCGTAACATCAGAAGGTGTATAAGGATAAAAATCTTGATACATGCGAAAACCCTCTTTTCATCGTTTTTCTTGGCTTTATTATTATGTATATATGCAGGTTAATGCCCAGCCGTATAGGCAAAGCCCCAGGTAAGCCGCTTTTATTTTTTCATGTGCAGGAATGTTGCTGATGCCTATTTCTATCAATTGCGGTTTTCTGTTATGCTATAAAAAATAGAGGTTGACTGCAGATTCACTGACAAATGTAAATTAAGAAAATTTGAACAAAATGATGGTTTAGATTTTTGGACGAAATGTTATAATACACAATAAGAAATTGCAATACATTAAGCGAAAAAGATGTATCGGGCAGTGATCCGGACTGTCCCTTCCACTTTTGTAGATAGAGAAAGAGGGAATGACAATTGTTTTTACACGGTACAAGCAGACAAAATGAAAACGGACATCTCGAAATCGGAGGTGTCGATGTTCTATCATTGGCAGAAAGATATGGAACTCCCCTTTACGTATATGACGTCGCTTTAATACGGGAACGCGCCAGAAAGTTCCAGGAAGCCTTCAGGGATGCCGATTTGAAGGCGCAAGTCGCATATGCAAGCAAAGCGTTCTCTTCGGTTGCGATGATTCAGCTGGCCGAAGAAGAGGGGCTGTCATTGGACGTTGTATCAGGGGGGGAGCTTTTTACAGCGATCAAAGCGGGGTTCCCTCCAGAACGGATTCATTTTCATGGAAACAACAAAAGTCCGGAAGAACTGCAGATGGCGCTTGACCATAAAATCGGCTGCATTGTGCTGGATAATTTCCATGAGATTTCGATCACGGAGGAGCTCTGTAAGCATGCGGGACAAACTGTGGACGTTTTGCTCAGAATCACCCCCGGTGTCGAGGCGCATACGCACGATTATATTACGACGGGGCAGGAAGATTCGAAATTCGGCTTTGACCTGCATAACGGACAGGTGGAACAAGCGATTGAGCGGGTTCTTCAGTCACCTGCTTTCCATTTGCTCGGCGTGCACTGCCACATCGGTTCGCAAATTTTTGATACCGCGGGATTTGTTCTTGCGGCCGACAAAATTTTTGAAAAGCTTGCGGAATGGAGAGACGCCTATTCTTATACTCCGAAGGTGCTGAACCTCGGGGGCGGCTTCGGCATCCGCTATACAAAAGAGGACGAACCGCTCGCAGCAGATCATTATGTCAAAAAAATCATTGAAGCGGTCAAAGCAAACGCCGAGCATTTCGGCTTTGACATGCCGGAAATCTGGATTGAACCCGGCAGATCGCTTGTCGGGGATGCCGGAACGACGCTTTATACGATCGGTTCGCAAAAACAAGTGCCCGGCATTCGCAAATATGTGGCGGTCGACGGGGGCATGAGCGACAATATCAGACCGGCGCTTTACGAAGCCAAGTACGAAGCAGCGCTGGCGAACAGAATGGATGCTGCCTGCGATGATACGGTATCTATAGCGGGGAAATGCTGTGAAAGCGGCGATATGCTCATATGGGATTTGCAAATTCCAAGAGCAAAAGACGGCGACGTTCTGGCCGTATTCTGTACAGGCGCTTACGGCTACAGCATGGCCAACAACTACAACCGCATCCCGCGCCCGGCCGTCGTGTTTGTCGAAGACGGTGAAGCGCAGCTTGTCATTCAGCGGGAGTCATATGAGGATTTGGTCAAACTTGATTTGCCGCTGAAATCCAAAGTGAAACAACCGTAGTAAGATCACAAAAGCTTGCAGGGGACTGTTCCCTGCAAGCTTTTTTATGATGGCCGTTTTTTGCGGTGCTGGAACTCTTTTTTTCATATAAAAAAGCTGCCGAGATCAGTAGTCTCGGGCAGCAAGGATTTTATTTATGAACAAACTGTTCCGCTTGTTGCATTCACTTTTACTGTATGTTCTTTTTGCTTATGATCTTCAATCTTAATGATATAAATATACCGGCCGCTTTCTTTTTTCAGCTCGGATGATGTAACTGTGCCTTTACACGTTTTTAACGCGACAGATTGAGCCTTCTCTTTTGTAATAGCAGCTTGCTTTTTCTGTATGACATGATTCACCGCTTTGCCGCTCTTACAGTTTACTTTTACAGTATGC
>NZ_JBALMR010000033.1:0-39640 GCF_036963165.1 Bacillus sp. JJ675
TGACAGGGTGCAGATCAAAGCGGTGCGGGCTCTTTTTTTTATACTTCAGCTTCGATGATGTTAGTTCGGTCTTGATACGTGTCTGTTTCAAGCTCCTTCGTCACTTTGCTTGTGATCAGGCCGGACGTCATGCTGCCGCTGACGTTAAGGGCCGTACGTCCCATGTCGATGAGCGGTTCGATCGAAATCAATAAGCCTGCAAGAGCAACCGGCATATTTAAAGCAGACAGCACGAGAAGCGCCGCAAACGTTGCACCGCCGCCGACACCGGCTACGCCAAAGGAGCTGATCGCAACAACGGCAACAACGGTGACCAAAAATGACGGATCAAGCGGATTTTGTCCGATAGTCGGCGCGATCATAATCGCCAGCATTGCAGGATATATTCCCGCACAGCCGTTTTGGCCGATCGACAGCCCGAATGATCCGGCAAAGTTCGCAATTCCTTCAGGAACCCCGAGGCTTCTTTGCGTTTTAATGTTCAAAGGCAAAGCCCCAGCGCTTGATCTTGACGTAAATGCAAAGATCAGGACAGGGAATACTTTTTTCACGTAAGTCACCGGGTTCAGTCCGCTGAACGTAATCAGCAGCAAATGAATGATGAACATAACGATCAACGCCGCATAAGAAGCGATCACAAATTTACCGAGCTTGACGATGCTGTCGAGATCGCTTGTTGCGATCGTATTTGTCATAATCGCCAATACCCCGTAAGGCGTCAGCCTTAAAATCAGCGTGACGACACGCATGATGATTGCATAGACGGCATCAACCAACTTTTTGAAGAGCTCGGCTTGCTCCGGCTGTTTTTTCTTGACGCCAAGGTATGCCATCCCGAGAATAGCGGCAAAAATAACGACTGCGATGGTTGACGTCGGTCTTGCTCCCGTAAAGTCTAAAAACGGATTGCCCGGCAGCAGCTCGACGATTTGCTGCGGAAGCGTTTTGGCTTCCATATCCTGAGACTTCTGTTCAAGCTCCGCGCCTCTTGAAGCCTCTGCGCTGCCGTGGTCCACCTGAACGGCCTGAAGATCGAAAGCGAGCGCTGATGCGATCCCCACCGCCGCAGCGACAGCGGTCGTTGCAATCAGAATCCCGATGATAAGACTGCTGATTTTTCCGATATTATTTGTCAGTTTAAGCTTTGTAAATGCCCCTAAGATCGAAATGAACACAAGCGGCATGACAACCATCTGCAAAAACTTGACATAGCCGCTGCCGGCTATATTAAACCAATCTGATGTCTGAGTGATCGTTTCTGAAGACGAACCATATATAAAATGCAAAGCAAACCCAAAGACGATTCCAATTCCGAGCGCAGTAAACACCCTCTTCGAAAACGAAACGTGCTTTTTTTGCATGATATAGAGGAGCGCCATCAAGCAAAGCAGGATGAAAATATTTAAAATAACCAAAAATGCCATAAAACACATGCCCCCCAGAATTTTTTTACATTAGAAAACTATAGTACAATAAACCTTATTGGTCAAGTAGGAATTAACGATATTCGCCATTCTCTCAAAAAGTTTATTCTCCGATTTTTTCAAGCGGTACAAATGCCGGAATCTGGGCTCCGTTAAATTCTTTTTTGATGAATTCAGCCGTATCGTCAGACTGATAAAGCTTGACGATCTTTTTTAAGTCTTCGCGGTTTTTGTCTTCGGTTCTGGCCGCGATGATATTGATGTAAGGCGTTGCCGTTTCGTCTTCAAGCTCTATCGAGTCTTTGACGGGATTCAGTCCGGCATCAACGGCGATTCCGTTGTTGATGACAGAGGCTGCGACATCCTGGAGCACCCGCGGCGTTTGTTCGGCAGCCACTGTCGTGATCTGAAGCTTCTTCGGATTTTCCTTGATCACGTCAAGCGATCCGTTCCCGTCAAAGCCGTCCTTCAGCTTAATTAAACCCGCCTGCTGCAATAGGAGAAGCGCTCTTCCCATGTTTGTCGCTTCATTCGGCACAGCGATTTTTGCTCCGTCCGGAATCTCTTTAACCGACTTGTAATGATCCGAATAAATGCCCATCGGCGCGATGATCGTCGTTCCGATCGGCGATAAATCAAGGTTGCGCTCTTTTTTAAATGAATTGAAATACGATATCGTCTGGAAGGCGTTTGCGTCGATGTCCCCGCTCGACAGGGCCATATTCGGCTGTACATAGTCCGAATATTTGACGATTTCGATTTTTAAGCCTTCCTTTTCGGCTTTTTTCTTTACAAAATCCCACACCCTCGTATCCGTTCCGCTGACACCGATTTTAATCGACCCGCTTTCGGAATTTGAACAGCCTGCAAACACGCTTAAGATGAAAAGAACAATCGTGATGAAAGCAAATTTTTTCATAGCTGGTTACCTCTCTTTTTATCGTCTTCTTATTTTTTTGCTTAGCACATTACCGGATGACTGCAATCCCTGGACAACGATGACCAGAATCGCAACCGTCACGATCATCGTCACAGTATCAAATCTCTGATAGCCGTATGTAATCGCCAAATCTCCCAGTCCTCCGGCGCCTATCGCACCTGCCATCGCCGAAGCGCCGACCAGGCCGACTGTCGCTACCGTAAAGCTTAGCACTAAAGAACCGAGCGCTTCGGGAATCAAAAACCTGAAAATGATCTGCCGCGGAGTCGCCCCCATTGCTTCAGCCGCTTCAATCACCCCCGGATCGACTTCCAAAAGCGAATTTTCAACAAGCCTTGCGATATATGGCCCTGCATAAAACGTAAGCGGAACAACCGCGGCCCACGTGCCGATCGACGTCCCCACAATCAGCCGTGTCAGCGGTATAAGGGCAACCATCAAAATGATAAACGGAACAGACCGGAAAATGTTGATGATAACATTGACAACCGTAAACAGTGCCGTATTTTCGAGAAGGTGCCCCTTTCTCGTGACCACGAGGAGAATCCCGAGCGGAACGCCGATCACGCTTGAAAACAAAAGCGAAAACACCGTCATTTGAATCGTTTCGATCAAGGCATCAATGATTTGGTCATATGTTACAAGCATGTCACTTTACCTCCTTAACTTGAATGTTTGCTTGCCTGATAAAATCGAGCGCCTTGGCAATTTCTTCGTCTTGGCCCGCGAGTTCGACCGTAATGCTTCCAAACGGAATTCCCTGCAGCTCTGTTATCGTGCCGTGAAGAATATTGACGTCCACGTCAAAGCGTTTTGATACTTGGGAGAGAAACGGCCTTCCTGACGATTCCCCGACAAATTGAAATCGGTAAAGGTGCTTGATATTCAATGTTTTGATCGATTCCGGAAGTTCAAAATCGATCTCCGAACGGATAAAGTTTTTCGCCGTTTCGGTTTTTGGGGCGGAAAAGACGTCAAACACGCTGCCCGATTCGATGATTTTCCCTTTTTCGATCACCGCGACTTTGTCGCAGATTTCCCTTGCGACATTCATTTCGTGGGTAATTAAAAGAATCGTAATATTATATTGTTCATTGACTTGCTTTAACAGCTTGAGAATATCGCTCGTCGTCTGCGGATCAAGGGCTGATGTCGCTTCATCGCAAAGCAGAACCTCCGGGTTTGTCGCAAGCGCGCGCGCAATGCCGACGCGCTGTTTTTGCCCCCCTGAAAGCTGATCCGGATAGGCGTCAGCCTTATCCTCAAGACCGACAAAGCGGAGCAGCTCCGTCACCTTTTTCTTGATTTTGGCTTTCGGTGTTTTGACGAGCGTGAGCGGAGCCGCCACATTCGCAAAAATCGTCTTCGAATTTAATAGATTAAAATGCTGAAAAACCATTCCGATTTTCCGTTTAACCGAGCGGATTTCGTTTTTTGGCAAGGACGTCAAGTCCCGTCCGCCGACGAAAACCTTTCCCGCCGTCGGTTTTTCAAGAAAATTGACGCAGCGGATCAGCGTACTTTTTCCCGCTCCGCTAAATCCGATGACCCCGTAGATGTCCCCTTTTTCGACATGAAGGTCAATGCCGTCAAGCGCCCGGATTTTCTGCCCGTTTCTGTCATAGACCTTTTCCACGCCCTCGAATGTAATCATGTTGATCCCTCCGCTGTTTTTTGGATAACAAAAAAGGCTTCCTCTTAGAAAATAAGAAGAAGCCTTTAGACTCATTAGCAATAAAGAGTGCATCCGACCTTCTTATCTTCCAAGCCTTTTTCGGCTTGTTGGAGTTGGCACAGTATTCTGCATCATGCAGAACCCGCTGCCGAGGCTTCATAGGGCCAATTCCCTCCGCCTCTCTTAATAAGAAGTAATGAAAGTGTGAAGTTTTACCTAACTTTACAGCTTCTTCGGAATGTTGTCAATCGCATTTTTAACATTTTCGGGCTCATATGCGCTTCAAAAAAAGCCCAATTTCCGGCGCTGAGAGCGGCTTTTTACTTTTTTAAAAAAATTGCGTTCAAACAGTTGTAATTTCCCTTAAACACTGGTAAAGTAAAGGTAATTATTTTTGTTCGAACTATCTTTAAGAAGAAAGTTTTGTAAGAGTTTTCGTCTTGGAAGTTTGTTTCAGAGCAAGAATAGTGAATTTAAGCGTTATCGCTTTAGGAGGAAATTTCATGCTAGAAGGTAAAGTAAAATGGTTTAACTCTGAAAAAGGTTTCGGATTCATCGAAGTTGAAGGACAAGACGATGTATTCGTTCACTTCTCTGCTATTCAAGGCGAAGGCTTCAAAACTTTGGAAGAAGGCCAATCCGTAACTTTCGAAATCGTTGAAGGAAACCGCGGACCACAAGCTTCTAACGTAGTAAAAGCGTAATAAGCTTTTCTTCGGGACTGCTGACTTTGTCAGCAGTCTTTTTATTTTTATAAAAAAGCACGGCGCCTAAACGGTGCCGTGCTTTTTCTGCTTATGAAGCGATGTCCCTTTTTGTAAACACGCCGAATGCAAGCACTTGAAAAATGATAAAATAGACCGCCAAGACTGAAATCGAGAACCCCATCGTCATGCCTGACACAAGTGGCGTTCCGTCGACATACTGCGTTAAATCAGTGTTGGCAAATAAAATGTATTTCGCCCAGTCGAATTTCATCGCAATAAGATTGGTTACCGTGCCGCCCATGACGAGCAGAAAGATCGATATCCCGACGGCCTGCGAGCTGTTTCTGAATACCGCCGAAATCATAAATGCCATCGTCGACATCATCAAGAGAGAAATCGAATGAAGCAGATAGCTCCCGGCCAGGTGCAAGATCAGGCTTTGTTCTTTAACATTTCCATTTGCATATGCCAAATGGACCTGGCTCCCGTCTCCCGCTCCGAACAAAACGAGACCCGTAATACCTGCGCTTGCAAACAAAATCGCAATCAAGGCCAACGCCAAAAGCAAAACGGTAATGTATTTGGATAACAGAATCTTAAAGCGGCTGATCGGCCGAATGACGAGCAGCTTCACCGTTCCCCAGCTGAATTCGTTTGCGACGATTCCCGCCGCAACCGTAATCACAAACAACCCGATCAAAGAAATCATATCCCCGGCATCACTAATGAACGACATTGCCGAATACGTCCCGTCTTCCGGCGGCAAATCGTGTTTAATTCGATATTCATTAATGGCAATCGACTCTTTATAGTTGTTTTCAAGCGTCGGGCTATTGACACTTTTCAGCTCTTTCTTCATATCGGCATTTTCCTGAGCCAGTTCCTTTTTCCAGTGCGTACTCGGGTCTGTTTCTCCGATCGTCTTGGTTAGAATGCCCATCCCGATAACGACGATCAGCAGGATTCCGATCATGACATAGGTTCCTTTGCGGTTGAAAATTTTGATCCATTCGTTCCAAATCAGATTAAGCAAGCTTTGTCCCCTCCCGTTCCTCGGTGATTTCCAGGAATCTGTCTTCCAACGATTTGGTGACGGCTTTCGCTTCATATAAACGGACGCCGTTGTCGGTCAGATGTTTAATAAGTTCAGGCACTTCTTCTTTTAAAAGGCTGAGTTCGATTCCGTCCTTCACTTGTTCAATGCTCCGCTCTCCAAAAGCTGACGCATGACGAAGCAGCGCATCTCTGTCATCGGCCTGAAGAAAGTACCGCTTCTTCTCATCTGCAGCAGGTTCATGGACATGTTGAATATCGCGGAGCGTTCCGTTTTGGATAATCGCAATTCTGTCGCACATGATTTCCATCTCTGACAGGAGGTGGCTTGACACGATGACGGCCAGGCCCTTTTCCTTTGTCAGCCTTCTTAAATAATCGCGGATTTCCCTGATTCCGGCCGGATCAAGGCCGTTTGTAGGCTCATCAAGGATAAGCAGCTTCGGATCGTGCAGAAGGCTTTGGGCAAGACCGAGCCTTTGCCTCATTCCGAGCGAATACGTTTTCACCTTATCGTGAATCCGGCTCTTCAAGCCGACAAGCTCAATGACTTCATCGATTTTGCTTTTCGTTACCCCTTTTGACATGCGCGCGTATTGCTGAAGGTTTTGGTAGCCCGTTAAAAATTTATACAGTTCAGGGTTTTCGACAATCGCCCCGATATGCCGGGCGGCTTTTTCAAAGTTCTCTTTTACGTTGACGCCGCATACGATAATGTCGCCCGATGATATGCCCATATGGCCGACGATCATCCTGATCGTCGTCGTCTTTCCCGCGCCGTTCGGGCCCAGAAAGCCGAATACCTCTCCGGCGCGCACATCAAAGCTCAAGCCGTCGATAATTTTCTTTCCTCTGATCGTTTTTGAAACGTTTTTTAACTGAAGCAGCGTTTCCACTGATTTCTCCTCCCTTATTTGTCTTTGAGAAACGTTTTAAACCATTGCAAAAGCGACACCCCGAATTCTTCGCGCAGCTCTTCGACGTTCCTCTTCTCTTCGATCCGCCCGTTTAAGACGACAATGACTTCATCCAAAATCTGTTCGATTTCGTTAATCTCATGCGTCGCGATGATCACCGTCTGTTTTTCAAGGTCAAGATACGAAATCAAGCCCTTTACGATCGACTCCCTCACAAGAGGATCAAGGCCTGACAAAGGCTCGTCAAGCAGAACGACCGGGGCGTTGCGGGCTAAAGTCAGCGCCAGCTTCAATCTGCCGCGGTTCCCTTTGGAGAGCTTACTGATTTTTTGTTCCCCGTCGATTTTCATTTCTTTCAAAAGGTCAAACGCTTGATCAAGCTGAAAATCGGCGAACTGGCTTTCATAAAAATAGACGGCATCCTTTACGTAGAAAGGCTCATAAAACATGTCAAGCTCTGTCAAGTAAGCGATGCTTTTGCTCATGCTTCTTGCGGCCGGATCATTGCCGACTGAAACCGTCCCCGAATCGGGATATACAAGTCCTGCGATCAGCTTTAACAACGTGGATTTGCCGCTGCCGTTCGGACCGGTCATTCCGTAGATTTTGCCCAGAGACAGCGACAGCGAAGCATCCTTTAAAGCGAATTGTTTACCGTATTTTTTCGTCACATTCTTTAGCTCAATCACTTAGAATCACCTTCCTGCAAATAGCGGTCAAGTTCGGAACGTATTTCCTTCTTCGACAAGCCGAGCTCTTCCATGCTCCGGACAAACTGCTCCGTGACCTCCGCCCGCATTTCCCGATTAAAACGATCGATGACCTCCGGCTCTTCAACAACAAACGTCCCCTGTCCCCGTCTCGTTTCCACGATTCCCATCCTTTCCAGTTCATTGTAAGTTCTTTGAATCGTATTCGGATTGACCTGCGTCTCGACAGCCAGCTCGCGGACCGAAGGCAGCTTATCTCCCGGGCTGATCTCGTTCCGGATCATTCTTTTCAAAAGCTGTTCGGCAATTTGCCGGTATATCGGCTTTGATGATGAAAAGTTATCTGCCATATGATCACACCTCGACTTTTTTATCAAGCAGCTTGCCGGAGGCATAGAAAAGGCAGGCGGCTAAAACGGCGTAATACACGATGAGAACAATCGGAATATCAATTTTTGAAAATACAACAGTCCATCTTGCATCTTGATAGTGAAATTTGAAATTCGTTTTTAACGAAATGCTCCAGAGTTTCTGCACATTCTCAAACAAAACGCTTATTATGTACCTGCCCTCCAGCAAGGTGTAAGCATTATAGATTAACAAAGGAACAAGCCAGCGGATATTCTTGAGCGCCGGATATTTTCTGAGTGCTTCATATACCGTCCACAGAAACATGACCCACACGGCAAGGAGCACAGACCCTAAAAAGACGGCAAAGCTGACCAGAAATAGATCCCAAACAGAAAACATACTGTCGGTTGCGGATTGGAGGATGCCTCTAACAACCAATCCGAACATAAACAGAATCGCTTGGGAAACGAATTGATAAACAGCGGCTGAAGCCAGTTTTGACAGCAGCAAAACCGCACCCTTGTTCGGATTGTGCAGCCACAGCTGGGTCTTCCCTTCCAAACGGAGCTGGCTGATCATCATGAAAGGGCAAAACAGACTATGAAACAATAAGATGGCGACAAATCCCCCAAACATCGCCATCGGTTCGCCTGTGTAATAGGCAAACGTACAGCAGGCAGCGATCGCAAACAGCATAAACAGCACCCAAACGACGGACCAAAATCTTGAGATGAGCAAATCTTTTCTAAATAAACCGCCGAAAGATTTCAAACGATATCCTCCTCTGTATTAGAGTACTATTCATATAGTACACTAATACAGAGATAATGACAATAAAAAAAAAGCAAATCCGCTGATACCCAGCGAATTTGCTCTTAATCCTGCTTGCGTTTTTGCATGGACTTTAACGCATTCCGATAGTCCATATCATCCATTTGCGTTTTTTCTTCAACCTTATTCTGTTCTTTAGGCTGATGAAGTTTTTTCAGCGTTTTCCGGTATGTCTCATCATTCATGGCGTATGGATCATCCGGTTCGGAAGAGCCTTCCGGCAGCCTGAGCCGGTGTTCTTCCCGCTGTACTTCTTCAGGGGCTTCTATGTCTTCCGTACGGTCCTCCACAACAGCCTCGTCTTTGTCCGGAGATGCGGATCGTACATTAAACACAACGAGTCCGATAATGACGATAATTGCAGCGATAACGGTCACGATTATGGCCATGGCAATCGCTCCTTTACTGCCCGCTGACGAAACGGCCGGTAACCTGTGCGACGCGTCTGCCCAGAGCCCGTCCCAGCTGAAGCCCTTCTTCGGAAATCAATTCGTCGCTGTCTACCGGACAAGTGACGCCGACTCCGTAGTAAGAACCGTATAACGCATTTTCGGGCACGTTTCCCGGCAAACCGACGACCACCATGCCCTGATGCAGCATCGGGGTGATCAAGTTGAGCATTGTCGCTTCAAGTCCGCCGTGCGTCGTAGCCGTTGTGCAGAAAACCGCGCCGACCTTATTGATCAGCTTTCCTTCCGCCCAAAGGTACCCCAATCTGTCGATCCAGGTTTTTAAGCCTGAACTGATCGTGCCGAAATGGCCCGGACAACCCCAAACGATGGCATCCATATCCTCAAGCTTTCTAATGTCCGCCTCGCTGACATGGTCGATCAGCACTTCTGCAGATTCTGATTCCCGTGCGCCTTCGGCAATTGATTGAGCTAATTTTTTCGTATGCTCGCCTTCACTGTCATAAACAACATAGATTTTCATGTTAAAACCTCCTGGTTTAAGACTCTTTCGCTTCCTTCGGAGCCGGCAGCAAAGTCAGCTCTTTCTCTTTGTATTTCTTGCGTTCTTTGTCTTTCCTTACGTCTCTTAAGAACAGGCTTAATACCAGTCCGACAATACAGAGTCCAGCCGCCCACATAAAGGCGTCATTAATGCCCATGACGTTAGAGTTAAGCTGCGACTGACCTGCCAGGTATTTCATCACATATTGTTGTGCTTGTTCGGCAGATATATGCATAGATTGCGCGACTGACTGGATCGTTGACTGCAATGTGTGCATAAACGTCGGATCGGCCGTATTGGTTTGATCGGCCATTGCAGCGTAATGGAATGTCGTACGGTTCGTATAAATCGTCGTAATCAAGCTCGTTCCAATTGAACCGCTGATTTGGCGCAATGTATTCGCCATCGCCGTTCCGTGGCTGTTCAATTGTTTCGGAAGCTGGTTCATTCCGGCCGTCATAATCGGCATCATCAAGAGCGACATACCGAACGCGCGGATCGCATAAATCACGACAATGTGCATATACGGCGTATCAAGGGTAAGCGTCGTAAATTCGTAAGTTGTAACGGCGGTGATCAATAAGCCGACGATCGCCAGAGGTCTCGGTCCGACTTTGTCGAACAAGATTCCCGAAATCGGCGACATAATAAGCATCACGATAGCGCCCGGGAGCAATAACAGCCCTGACTGAAGCGCCGTAAAGCCGACAAGGTTCTGCAGATAAATCGGGAGCAGGAACATCCCGGCAAACATCGCGACCGTAATAATCGCATTGATCACGCTTGATAGTGAAAACATATCGTATTTAAACACCCTGAAATCGAGCATCGGGTCTTTTGATTTCAATTGCTGAACGATAAAGGCAATGATGCCGATTGCACCGACTATAACGGTCGTAAGAACGATCGGATCATCCCAGCCATCAGAGCCCGCTTCACTTACACCGTAAAGCAATGATGCAAAACCGACGATGGACAGGATCGCGCCCGCGACGTCAAGCTTCACCTTTTTAGGCTCTGTCATATTTTTAAACAGGAGGAATCCGAAAATAATGACGATCACTCCGATCGGAACGAGTCCGTAAAACATGATCCGCCAGCTGTAATTTTCGATGATCCAGCCGGATAAAGTCGGTCCGACCGCCGGTGCGAACATCATCGCCAAGCCGAAGATTCCCATCCCTTTCCCGCGGCTCTCCGGAGGGAAGATGAACAGAATCGTAGTCATCACGAGCGGCTGAAGGATTCCTCCGCCGGCAGCCTGGATGAGGCGGCCGATCAGCATCGTTGAGAAGTTGGGCGCGATTCCGCATACGAACGTTCCGATCGTAAACAGCGCCATGGCTGTCAAAAATAAACTGCGTCCGCCAAATCGCAAGATCAGAAAAGCCGATAGCGGAATCAAAACGCCGTTGACAAGCATATATCCTGTTGTCAGCCATTGAATGGTCGTGGCGCTCACGTTAAACTCCGTCATCAAGTGCGGCATCGCCACATTAAGCAGCGTCTGGTTCAAAATGGCCAGAAATAACCCGGCCATTAATATGACAAGCAGTGACATATTACTTTGTTTGTTTTGGGAAGCCACTTAAGACATCCTCCTTTCCTGTTTTTTATCCCCTCAGGTTATTTCGAAATTTTCACGGATGCGTTCATTCCCGGAAGCACTTTGTCAGAAGGGTTTTTAATTGAAATTTTCACAGGTACTTTTTGCGTTACTTTCGTGTAGTTTCCGCTTGTATTTTGTTGCGGCAGCAGATCGAATGTTGAGTTTGTCGCATATCCGATTTCTTCAACGTTTCCTTCAAATGTCGCGCCCGGATCACCGTCGACGACGATATCCACTTTATCCCCTTTTTCAATGTCCTTCACATCTGTTTCCTTAATGTTTGCTGTAATGTAGAGGTGGTCCATGTCAATCGTTTGGGCAAGCGTTTGTCCAGCTTGTACCATTTGTCCGTCTTTTGCTTCATTTTTAACGATCGTTCCGTCCATGATAGACTTCACATCAACCGTTTGTTCACCTTTGATTTTTGCTGTTTTTTCGTCTTTCGTCACTTTTGTTCCTTCATCAATATCCCATCCTGACAGCTTTCCAGAAGCCGGTGCGGTGATTTCCGCCATGTCTCCTGCAACGTGCGCTTCGTCTGTTGTCACGTAGCTCACACTGTTATAGTAGTAATACGCGCCTCCTGCTATAATGGCAAGCACGACGATAAGTCCGATAATGTTTGTTAAAATTAAGCGTCCTTTGCTCATTTTTTATTTTCTCCTTTCGTGTTCCTTCTATTTTTTCATATAACCGCAGATCGTTTATTAATCAGCGATTTACACATGCCTGCATATTACGTTTCCCAATTTCCGCCCAGAACATTACGGACGTGTACATGAGCTACTTATGTAAAAGTTGCTCAAAACTGAGCAAGAAAAACCGGAAACCGCAACACGCAGTTTACCCCTACACAACAAAATAAAATAGTTAACAAGATTAAATATTAGTTAATGTAATCAAAAATGTCAATGAAATTGTTCAAAAAAATTCATATAAATATTTTCCACGGCAAAAAAGCCTCTGAAAACAGAGGCCTGACATGTTTCTGTTACGTATATTGATGCTGTTCTTCATTGCTGAAAAAGCTCTTCAGCGCTTGAAACACATCCGCTTTTTGCTTTAAAATATAATACTTGAATTTTTCATTTTTTATATTTTTATAGGCAGACATCAATGTTGAATGCCTGTTGTACTGATTGACTTCGCCATAGCAAAACAAATTCGCTTTTTCCATGATTTCGCCGACGAGCTTGACGCAGCGTGCATTGTCAGACGTTAAATTGTCCCCGTCGGAAAAATGAAACGGATAAATATTATAGCGGGTCGGATGGTATTTTTCTTCGATCAGCTCAAGCGACTTTCTGTAGACGGATGAACAGATCGTTCCCCCGCTTTCTCCTTTTGAAAAGAAATCTTCTTCAGAAACGACTTTCGCTTCCGTATGATGGGCGATAAATTCGATTTCGACCGTTTCATACTTTGTCCGCAAAAAGCGTGTCATCCAAAAGAAAAAGCTTCGGGCCATATATTTTTCCCAGACGCCCATCGAGCCGCTCGTATCCATCATCGCCAGCACGACGGCCTTCGATTCCGGCTTTACGGAATCATTCCATGTTTTGAATTTCAAATCCTCTGGAAAGATCGGATAAAACGACGGTTTTCCGGTCATCGCGTTGCGCTTGAACGCCGAAAGCATCGTCCTTTTTTTATCGATGTTGCCGGTCAGTCCGGTTTTGCGGATATCGTTAAATTCAATGTCTTCAACGACGATGTCATCGCGCTCTTTCCGCTCTAAATTCGGCAGCTCCATCTCGCTGAAAAGCGCCTCTTCCAGATCCATGAGCGACACTTCCGCTTCATAATAATCCTCGCCGGCCTGATCGCCCGCTCCCCGTCCTTTTCCGGCGCCGCTCCTTTTATCGGGGCCGTCTCTCGCCACGATATCTCCGACTTGACTGTCCCCGTCTCCCTGTCCGGCATGTTTATTTTTGTCGTAGTTGTAGCGGATTTTGTACTCATCTAATGACCGAATCGGAATTTTGACGACATCCTTGCCATTGGACATGATGATGCTTTCTTCTGTGATCAAGTCAGGCAGATTGTTTTTTATCGCATCCTGCACCTTTTTCTGATGGCGCTGTTGGTCATCATACCCTTTTCGATGGAGGGACCAGTCTTCCTGAGAAATAATAAAATGGCCGTTGTCTTTATGGGACATGAATTCCCCTCCTTATTGATAAATCCGAAAAGCCAATCGCTGTAAACAAGTCTTAAAAAATATTTATTTTTATCCTATGCAGGATGCTGATGACGCTTGACAAACATTTGCGAAAATGGGACAAAAGAGCCCGCCCTTTCCGGACGGGTCTTGATTTACCGGTTTAACAAGCTTCCTACATATTTCAGCAGCTCGTTGGCGCTCGTCGAGTTATAGCCGTGTTCATCGATGAGCCGCGCGACAACCTCATTGATCTTTTTGAGCTGCTGTTCATCAGGCGTTTTTGTCGACGTCGTGATTTTAACAACGTCCTTCAAGTCTGCAAACAGCTTTTTCTGAATGGCCTCCCGCAGGCGTTCGTGCGAATTGTAGTCAAACCGCTTCCCTTTTCTCGCATAGGCGGAAATCCGGATGAGGATTTCTTCGCGGAATGCTTTTTTGGCATTTTCGCTGATTCCGATCTGTTCTTCGATCGATCTCATCAGCTTTTCGTCAGGATTCATTTCCTCGCCTGTCAGCGGGTCGCGCAGCTTGATTTTATTGCAGTAAGCCTCCACATTGTCGAGATAATTGTCCATAAGGGTTTTAGCCGACTCCTCATACGAATAGACAAACGCTTTTTGCACTTCTTTTTTCGCCATCTCGTCGTACTCTTTTCTCGCTGCCGAAATAAAGTTCAAATAGCGCTCGCGGTTTTCAGAAGAGATCGAAGGATGCTGATCAAGCCCTTCCTTTAAAGAACGAAGCACATCAAGTGCGTTGATCGATTCCATGTTTTTGCGGATGATCGTCGAGGAGATTCTGTTGATGACATACCGCGGATCAATGCCGCTCATCCCTTCGTCATTGTATTCTTTTTTCAAATCCTCGACATCGGACGAATTATAGCCTTCAACGCTTTCCCCGTCATACAGCCTCATTTTTTTGACGAGATCGATATCAGACCGCTTCGGTTCTTTCAGCCGTGTTAAAATCGAAAACATCGCAGCCACTTTCAACGTATGCGGGGCGATGTGCACATCTGATACATCGCTTTCTGCGATCATTTTCTCGTAGATCCGCTCTTCTTCAGATACCTTGAGGTTATAAGGGATCGGCATGACGATAATGCGCGAATGGAGAGCTTCATTTTTCTTATTGGCGATAAATGAGCGGTACTCGGTTTCATTTGTATGGGCGACGATCAATTCATCGGCCGAAATCAAGGCAAACCGGCCGGCTTTAAAATTCCCTTCCTGCGTCAGGGACAGCAGATGCCAGAGAAATTTCTCATCGCATTTCAGCATTTCCTGAAATTCCATCATTCCCCTGTTCGCCTTGTTCAATTCCCCGTCAAACCGGTATGCGCGCGGGTCGGATTCTGATCCGTATTCGGCAATCGTCGAAAAATCGATGCTTCCGGTCAAATCGGCAATATCCTGCGACTTCGGATCAGAAGGGCTGAACGTTCCGATTCCTGTCCGTTTATCTTCGGAAAAAAAGATTCTTTCAATCTTTACATCTTCGATTCTTCCGCCGTAATCCTGCTCAAGGCGCATCATGTTCAGCGGCGAAAGGTTTCCTTGGATACGAATGCCGTATTCCTGGTAAAAATCCTCTCGCAAATGCTGCGGAATGAGGTGAAGCGGATCTTCATGCATCGGGCAGCCTTTAATCGCGTAGACGGCTCCTTCATCCGTCAATGAATAGGCTTCAAGCCCTCTTTTCAGCATCGTTACAAGCGTCGATTTCCCGCCGCTTACAGGCCCCATCAAAAGCAATATTCTCTTTCTGACATCAAGCCGTTTTGCGGCCGGATGAAAATATTCTTCAACAAGACGTTCCAAAGGCTCCCCAAGTCCAAACAGCTCTTTGTCAAAAAAGCGGTATACTTTTTTTCCGTCTTTTTCTTCTATGCCGCTGTTTTTTATCATATTGTAAACACGGGAATGAGCAGATTGAGCGACAATCGGATTTTCTTTGACGATTTCCAAGTAATCAGCGAAGGTTCCTTCCCATTTCAGACGCTGCTCTTCCTCTCTATACTGTTCAATCTTTTTTAATATATCCATAAGAACCTCCTATATGATGATTGATGCAAGGTGAAAAGTGAATCACTGTTACATTCAATCTATGCGGAGATGTCCCTTTCGATGCTTTTTTAGGTTGAATTTGAAATGCACTTCCTCTAATTGACAAGGACGGAACAAACCGGTCATAATAAAAGCAGATAAGCCCGGACCGCAGGCTGCACGCGGACCGGCTGATACACCGCATGCGAACAGACAACAAGGGACAAACGGATGGAGAGGGGGATTTGATGAAAACGCTGATTATGATGGGGGTCATCCTCACGTTTCTCGTATCCATTTTCACCGCCGGGTATGAAAGCAAACCCGGAAAGAAACACTAAAAAGAAAAAGGATGGTTCGGGTACCCGGCCATCCTTTTTCTTTATTGTAACATAACAATGTTTCATTATATTTGTCGATTCTCTTTTACTTCAGCCTTATCGGAAACGTGATAATCGCTGTTGTATTCAACGGTTTCAATCCGGCAGCCTGGTCCTATGCGCACACGGTTTCCTCTGACGATCCCGGCCGAAGTATTCTCCAGATAAATATCGTCTCCCTCGATGACTTTTGCTGATAGAAAGCCGCTGTTTTTTTTAAACAGCCCCCGCTTGTTTCTCACCTTGATGGCCGTGCCGCCGATTTCTCCAACCGAACTCTGCCCGAACCGCAGGGCGACGTCAACCTCGCCTGCGTTAAGGAGGCCGTTTATTTCAAGGTTCCCGTTTAATGTAAAACGCTCTGCTTCACAATCGCCTTTAACGGCAGCGGTCCCTTTAATGTCGCACTCATCTCCCGTTAAGTTTCCCCCGATCGTAAGAATGCCCTTCACGGCAGTTTCGCTGATGTCGGCATTGCCGGAAATCTCAGCCGTACCGTAAATTTTCGCTTTATCTGCTTTCAGCCGCCCGGTAACTTCCGCCTCGCCGTATATATGCAATGACTGCACTTTCGCATCTCCGGAAAGGACGCTTGTGCCGTAGCAGCGAAACTTCGCACAGTCAAGACCTGCCCCGATCGTTCCTTCGCCTTTGATGACGACGTTGTGATAGGTGCCTCCGGCCGCACTCCCGGACCCGTTGATTTTTAAATTGTTTCTCTCCATATCATAGACCCTCCGCTAGATGTTTTGACTGTCTCCGACCTTTGCCGATTTCGCCTGCCGGAACTCTTCTTTATATTCGACAAGCCCGATGTCGCAGTTTTCGCCGATGATAACCGTATTGCCGCGGACGATTTTCGCCGTCGTATTCGCGAGCTCAATATGATCCCCTTCAATCAATTCGGCAGTCAGCGCCGGGCCGGGGAGAAACGGCTTTAATAATGAAAGAAACTTTGACCGGTGGGCCGTGCAGCGTATCCGCCGGCCGCCGATTTCCTTCGCCCTGCTTTCGCCCCCGTGGATTTTGATCTCAACCTGTTCAGCGTTCAAAAGGCCGTCAATCGTAAAACAGCCTTCTGCCGTAAAATGTTCCACTTCACAGTCTTTTCCGATTGAAGCTTTTCCCCGGATGATCAGGTCGTCGCCTTTTACATGACCTGATAAAGACGCATGTCCGGCGATCTTTACTTTATCGGCATCTACATCTCCTTCGACCTTGGCTGAGCCGTCGATCCGCACGGATGAAGCAGCAATGCCGCCATGAACGCTTGCGCGGCCGCTGATTTTCACTGTTTCTGCTTTCACATGGCCTTTCAGCGTCCCCGCTCCGTTGCAGGAAAACTGTTTGCACTCGACATCTCCATTGATCGTTCCTTTTCCGTTTAGCTCGACGGTTTGAAATGTGCCTCCCCCCGAGCTTCCAAATCCGTTTATCGTTAAGCTTTCCATCGCTTTTCCTCCATTACACCAATTTTGTCTTCAATTCTTCCCCGGCTTCTGCGAGGCTGATAGTAGCAACCACTTTCACCGCCTGTTCAAAGACGGCTTCTCCCTCGGCAATCAAGCATGTGGCAATGCCGAGCTTCCTCAGCACGATCAGCCTGCCGCGTTCAGGGCGCGCCCCGGAGAGCATCACCTCAAGAACCATTTTCCCTTCCTCAAGACTGATGTCTCCCGATTGAAGCAATCCTTCCAGCACATATAGCGCAAGCACTTCCTCCAATCGAAATGAGTCATCTCGTTTATCAGCATTCTCTTCAAAAAATGACATGACAGGCTCTGATATCAGCCCTTTTTCAAGCAGCTCGCTGCGGCTGATCTCCAGTTGATCGAGCTTCGGAGAAAACATTTCCGCCATTTCATCAAGAGACAGATTCTCTTTCATGCTTTGAATTTTTTTGATTCTTTTCAGTATGTCTTCTTTTGGAAAAAACGTTTCCTGACCGGTAAAGGTAGATTTTCGGATAAACCAGTCCTCGGGTATTAAATTTTTCCGTTTCCATCTGTACAGCTGCCCGTAGGAAATCGATGTTGCATCAAGCAGCTCTTTTTTTGAAATTAAATCTTCCCGGGCCATTTGCTTCACTCCTTCCGCTTCATTGTAACATAACACTGTTACGTTTCAAACAAAAAAAACCGTCCCCCTTCTTTTATGGGGGACGGAAATGTCATCCATTATGTTAAATCTCTGTAGTTTTGCTGCCTAAGCGCCTCATACACAAGGATTGCGGCTGTATTTGACAAATTCAATGATCTGACGTGCTCTGTCATCGGCAGACGCAGGCAGCGGTCCATGTTTTGTTCGATCAGATCTTTCGGAAGACCGTTCGTTTCTCTGCCGAATACGAAAAAATAATCCTCGTTTTGATCTGAATAGTCGAATGATGTGTGCGGTTTTTGGCCGAACTTTGTAATAAAGAAAAATTTCCCTTCAGGATGAGCCTCAAACAGCTCTTCTAATGAGTCATGATAGACGATATTGACGAACTCCCAATAGTCTAGCCCTGCTCGCTTAAGCATTTTATCATCTGTTGAAAAGCCGAGCGGCCTGATCAAATGAAGAGTTGTGTCTGTTGCTGCACAAGTTCGTGCGATATTTCCTGTATTCGCAGGAATTTCGGGTTGATATAATACGACATGCAATGCCAAAATGTTCACCTCTGTTTTTCTGAATCCGATGTTTATTATACCACTCATTACGCTTTTGTCGTATCATCCGCAATATGAAAAAACGCATAACGGATCGACGGAGTGTACGCGGGGGAATCTTCGTATGACCAGTATCTCATCCGGCAGTCATGGGTCTGGGCGTTTACAAGCGGCATGTTGCCTTTATCCTTCGCGGTCACGATTGCCACGTGGTCAAACCTTCCGTCACCGTTGAAATCGTAGCAGATGACATCGCCTTCCGTCAGCTCTTCGGCTGCGCCCGTTTGAATTGCGCGGAGACCTGCCTTTGACCGCTTCAAAAATGTTCTGAGCGAATGGGCGACGGTCCAGCTGTAGCTCCACGAATGATTCTGCATCCACCATCCTGTGCCTCTGTTCGGATAGCCGCGCATCGGCGCATCTCCGGCGCGGATGCATTGGGAGATAAAATTTGTGCAATTGTCTTCAAAATTTTTATAAGCCGGATTCCGCTTATTCCAATATGTTTCGGCGTAGCGGACGGCAGACAGCCTGTCATAGGTGAACGCCCGCCCCAATAGTTCGCGTTCTTCGGAATCGGCGCAGGACTCATTATCAGAAACCGGCTGAACGGACGGACGGGGAATTTCCGTATCCTTGATCACCATTTGGCCATATAAAAGAGCGGTCCGTTTTTCGATTTGTTCTTCCATATACATATCATCCCCATCTTTGCACAAGTATGCCGCATGGGATTGATAATTGACATGCGCCGTTCCGTCATCTTCAAGCCAATGATCTTTGATCGCCGTCTTCATCTTGGCTTTGACGATTTTGACTCCGCGCTTTTCAAAGAGCTTCTTTTTCCGTTCAATGACTTCGGCTTCACCGGCGTCACGCCAGCTTCGATGATCATTGCCGTTGATTAAATAGTCCAGCCTTGCCTTCAACAGCTGTTCGATAATCTCTTTCAAAGGCTACACCACCATATGTTTGATGATCGAAAAATACCCGCCTTCCAAAACGGAAGAACAAGCGGTTTTTCGTTCCTGCTACAAAACATATGTCAGGACAGCCCTCATTTAGTCATGGCGGTTTCTGTTAAAAGCCGAATGCCTTTTTGGATTTCCGCTTTTGCTTCGTCATCCTCTTCGCGGGACAGCGCTTTTTCAAGCTCCTCAAGCATATCCGCTTCCCCGATCTTTCCGATTGCCCATGCCGCAGTTCCCCTGATGACGGGACGCGGATCTTGATGCATAAGAGAAACGAGCTCAGGAAGTGCGCCCGTTTCCTTAAAGTGGGCAAGAGCGATGATCGCGTTGCGCTGAATCGGTTTTTTCCCCCTCCAGGAACCTGCGATATGGCCGAATTTTTCTTTGAACTCTCGGTTCGAGATCGTAAGCAGAGGCTTTAAAAGCGGCTTGGCAATCTCCGGATCGGGCTCCATTTCAGGGTGAAGGTGAAAGTCCACGCCTTTGTTTTTCGGGCAAACCATCTGGCACGTATCACACCCGTAGATCCGGTTGCCGATTTTCGTGCGGAACTCATCAGGCAGAAAACCTTTCGTCTGCGTCTGGAAAGAGATGCAGCGCTGGGAGTTGAGCTGTCCGGGATTGACAAGCGCACCGGTCGGGCAAGCTTCAATGCATTTGTTGCATGAACCGCATTGATCCTCTATTCTCTCATCAGGTTCAAACGGTATATTGGTGATCATCTCTGCCAAATAAACGTATGAGCCGAACTCGGGGGTGATGATCATGCAGTTTTTTCCGCTCCAGCCGATGCCGGCCCGTTCGGCGACAGCCCGGTCTGAAAGCTCACCTGTATCAACCATCGATTTCGTTCTGACATCTTCATGCTGCGACTGCAGAAATTCTTCGAGCTGATCAAGCTTTTCCCGCAGCACGTGGTGGTAGTCTTTTCCCCAGGAAGCTCTGCAAAAAATGCCCCTCCGGTCCCCTTTTACGCTCCTTGGCGCATTTTTCATTTTTGAAGGGTATGCGAGCGCAATTGCGATGATCGATTTCGCCTTCGGCAATAGGAGCTGCGGATTTGTCCGCTTTTCAAGATCAGGCTCTTCAAATCCGGACTCATATCCAAGCTTTCTGTTTTCGATTAAACGCTCTTTTAACGTTTCGAATGTATCAGCGCTGGCAAAGCGTATCTTATCGATTCCGATTTGCTGCGCGAATTCAATCACATCTTCTTTAAGCTGTTTCACGTTCATAACGGATAAACCTCCTTTCTTTGTTTTGATTTTCAGTAGCTGTATAATACAAGTGTACCATGACGAAGGGAGTTAAAGTCCGATATGGAAATCAACCTGCAAATCGCCCCCGCTGTTTTAGAGCGCGTCCCCTCCTTTAAGGTCGGCGCTGTTTTATATAAAAGAATTGAAATCGCAGACTCGCCGCAAATGCTAAAAGGCCGGCTGCGCCTGTTTCAGGAATCGCTGTTTTTTGATTATGCCGACAGGGATCTCTCCGATGAGCCTGCAATCAAAGAATGGCAGGAGACCGTTGCCTTAATTGACCCGTCTTATACCGGCCGGCAAACAAGCCTTGAACGGCTGCTGACGGACATCAAGCACCAGCAATACATACCCTCCGCCGATTCGGCATCGGATTTAAGCCGTTTTTTCTCGCTTAAATATTCTGTTCCGGTTCATATTTATGACGCCCGGATGCTAAAAGGTCCGATCCGTATCGGGATCGGCGGAAAAGAAGATATCCTTCTTGTCTCCGGCGAATCCGGTACGTTCGGATCCCTTTCAGATCAGATCAACCGCTGCCCCGTCAAGCCGGGGACGAAGGATGCCCTTCAGCTCGTTTTTTTCAGGCCTTCCACCTCAAAAGACGAAGCCATCCGGCTGCTAGAAGCTTTGACAAAAATGTTTGAACAGATTCACGGCGGAGAACATATATCCGCTGTCATTCCTTAACACCTGCTTTCCGGAAGCAGGTTTTTTCATACATGAAAAAACGCAATGCTTCGTTTAATCTGAGAAACGAAACACTGCGTTATAAACAGTATGTATGGAGCGGGTGATGGGAATCGAACCCACGACATCAGCTTGGAAGGCTGAGGTTTTACCACTAAACTACACCCGCGCAATCTATTCAAAACCGTTCATCGTTTTGACTTTTATAATGTTACACGTTTATTAAATTTTCGTCAAGGGGATATTAAAAATTTGTCGAAAAAAAGCGCCGAAAAAATCGGCGCCTTTTTTTTAGTATCGGGCTTTTTACCAGCTCGATTTTTTCACTCCCGGAATTTGTCCTTTGTGAGCCAATTCCCGAAACGCAATCCGCGACATGTTGAATGTTCTCATATATCCTCTCGGCCTTCCGGTCAGCCCGCAGCGGTTATGCAGCCTTGACGGCGCTGAATCGCGCGGAAGCCGGCTGAGCGCTCTGTAGTCGCCTTTTTCTTTCAGTTCTTTTCTGATGGCCGAGTATCGCTCTACAAGTTGTTGCCGTTTCTTTTCCTTGGCGATTTTCGATTTTTTCGCCACTCTTTACCCTCCAGTCATAAATCGTAATTATTACGTTTTGAATATATCATACATTTCCTGATGCCCGCAAATAAAAAAGCCTGCATAAAGCAAGCCTGATGAGATATTATTTCTTTTTTTTTCCATAAAAAGAGGATATGACAGCCGTTATGATAAAGATGCCGATAAATAGTCCGATCATAATGAAGAAAAAATTCGGCTTCACCTTCAGCGAAAAAGCCGACTCGCTCTCCATCACAATAGACAGACTGTTAAACAAAATACCGGTATTCGTTTGACTAGAAAAAAGGTGGTAGAACAAAAGAGCAGCAGCAACCATCGGAAATGCCAGGAAGCTTGAGAAACTGGCAAATATGAGTCCCTGCTTTAAAGAATTTGCATTCATGATGATTTCCCTCCAATTCCCCTGATCATCAGCTGTTTCATTATCGATTTGCCATCCCCCATAAACGGAAGCAGATAGATCATATGCAGAGCATAGGTCGCAAAGAACAGGAGTATGCCCGCTGACACCATGTTTTCCCGCAGGCAAAGGATCGTAAACAGCACGCCGGCCACTCCCAAAATCCCCGGAACGAGCGGACCGAGCACCGTTATCCAAATCATTTTTTTCCTGTACGGAGAAACCGCCGGCCTGACAAATTTTACGGACATCATGTCAGCCGCCAAAAATCCCCCCGGCCCCTGTTTTCCGACGAACCTCCTGTGCACGGTTCCATGCACCGTCTCATGCAATACCGTTCCCGAAATTAATCCGGCATAGATGATAGAAAAATAAACGGCGATGTTGACAATCGACTGATCGGGAACCGCAATATAAGCTGCAATCGACAGTACCAAAAAGAGAAACCAGAATAAAATAATTTTCCTTGAAATAATATGAAGACATGTTATGTAAAGAAACAAAAATGAATCAGAACGGCCTGAAAACCTTTCCCTGTAGCCGGGGCGGTACTGACTCAAAAACTGTTGAAAAAACCCGCCATATTTCCAATTGATCAGATACCGGCGGTTAAGTCCTGTCAACAATTCGTGCAAATCTTTTTGCAGTACCGATTCGCTGATGCGAAAAACACCCGCAAGGCCGGCTGCAATCTCCGCTTCATCCTTTTTTCCGTCGATTTCTTTCAGCATGCGGTAGGCTGTCGGATTGATCGGAAAATCGGCGCCAAGGTCATGATCTGAAATGTATTTTTCATTAAGCGTCACATGCTCCGGAAAATAGGGAATTTTTTTTACCGCAAAATATGTTTTCAGCATATTAATGATCATAATGGTACCTCCATTTAAACCCGCCGTGCATGAGCAGGATTAACAACATTTCCAGAAACGGGACGAAAAACAACAAGCCCTGCCCCAATATCTTCTCTATTACGTAATTTCCTATAAAAAACAGCGGAATCAAAAAGAGAAGGAGCATCCCGAACGAGAAGATTCCCATATACGGATTATTTCGGTCAAGCGGAAACATGATGCCTGCTAGATAAAAGACCGCAATCGAATTGAGAAGGACGGCCATCGTCTTCCAAAAGACCGCGAAGCTGTCCGGAAAGGTCCAGGTCAACAGGGAAAACATGCATAGCTGCACAAGCCCCAGCGCACACAATCCGAGATATTTCGACCATAAAACCGTTGTCATTTTCAGATGAAGCGCCTTGTACACCGTCATCATCCGCTTATCATTGCCAAAGGAATTGAACGCCGCGATTCCGGTCACGCCGCCAAGAACGATGTAGCTCTCCCCGGTAAACCCGACCTGGAATTTGTATTTTAAAAAGCAGAACGCCAAAAGCAGAAAAATGAAGTTCAGCACGTTTTCCTCGTTCCTGGCTTGTGATTTGATTTCTTTCACCGCCAGCGCCAACGGTTTTGCCGACGGCATTTTCAAAAACGAAAACAGCTTAGACGATCTTTTTTCGGTGAGAATCGGCACAAGATTCAGCGACAAAAAAGAGGCTGATACGGCGGCTGCCATTACAGTCAAAATCGCTGCAGCACCAAAGCCCGCTTCCTGACCGTTCATAAGCTGAAACAACGGTACTGCAAAATACGCCAAGTTGTAATCAAAGGACAGATAGGCGTTTTGAATCCTTTCCACATCAAAGCTGGACAGACCGTAATACACGGCCAGCGCGATGAGCGCAAACAGCGAAAAAAATTTTTGCAGCGGAAAACCGAATGCTAAAATGACGATGTTCGCAAGGTTGTATACAAGATGCAAAATCGAGAAGAAAAAAATGATTTGCAAAAACAGCGCCGCAAAAAACGCAGCCGTAAATCGAATTCCTGCACCGCTGGCAATAAAATTTGGCACGAGCAAAATAAACATGATAAATAAGACCAGGCACGCAACTGCTCCGGCAAATGGAATAAAGTAACCGAGACTTCTCTGAAAGGGCGTCAGCGGAAACCAGCTCAGCTGCATCGAGAAACTGTTCTGCTCAGGCGTCCGTACCTTGAACAAAATAAAGAAGACAAACGTAAAAATCGAGACGTTCATCAGCATTGAAATGACGAACAATCCGAGCGGGCCCTCGTCGCCGTTTAAAAACGAGCTTAAAAACATCCCGGTGAAGCTATATCCGACCAAGCCCCCTACTCCGATTGCCATAAGCAGAAAAGATAAGGCCAGCATTTTTTTCGTACCGGTGTTTAACAGCTTGTTTATTTCCTTTTGCCACATTTTCAGCATCATCTTAGAAATTTCGAATGATTTGATCAAAATGCGCACCCCTATCACTCAGCATAGAAGCTTTTAAAAATACTTCTTCAAGCGAATCGCTGTTATATTTAAGCTTTAATTCGCCTACCTTTCCTTCATCCATTTTGACTCCTTTTGAAAGGATGGCGATTTTATCACACAGCTCTTCAGCTGAAAGCATGTCGTGCGTCGATAGCAGAATCGATCCCCGGGTTGCGGTATAGCGCTTCATCAGTTTTTTCGTATTGATGACCGCTTCAATATCAAGCCCCCGAAACGGTTCATCCATGATGACAAACTCGCTGTCCAGCATAAAAGCCGAAATCAGCTGCGTCTTTTTTTTCATTCCGTGGGAATACGTTTCAATCGGCTCGTGCAGAGCCTCCTCCATGTCATAGAGTTCAATTAATTGTTTCCTCCTTTTCTTTGATGTACAATGATACATTGAGGAAACAAAATCCATATATTCGGCAGCGGAAAGGGCTTCCGGCAGCAGCAGGTCATCGGGAACATAGGCGAGCTTTTGCTTAAATTCTGCCGTCTCGTTCGACAGACCGTCCAAAATAATGGTTCCTTCACTGGGCTTTATGATGCCCAAAATTGAATTGATGATAGTCGTTTTCCCGGAACCGTTCGGACCTGCTATCGCGACAATTTGATTTCTATCAATCTTTATATGAAACCCGCTTACGGCAGTCACATTGTTTTTATATGTTTTAGACAGGTGATCGATTGTAAACATAATGCCTCCAGGGTAATGATAGATGGTAGAAGGACTTAACCGCCCCCCACAGACGGTTAAGCCCTTGTTATGATATGTCTCGATGTATACAGATGACCCTAAGTATAGCTATTTCTTACACTCAATTTTAACCTCAAGTCCGTTGACCCATTTGACGGCTCCCGTGAAGCTGCCGTTTCCGTTGGCCACGCACCATACCGCTGCGCCGAGAACAATCGTTGCGCCCAGTGCCAGCAATACTGCAATAAACACTAGAAACCATGCTTGATCTTCGATCGCAGGACTTACGGAATAATCAACCTGCGGTGCTGCGTATGTCATTTTTCCCCCTCCTTTCTATCAAGTACCCACAGAGTAACATATCCAAAATCATACTGAAATCTATGAATTTTACTATTCTTCAAATATTACATTCCAACTATTTATTTAATTTTTTTTCAGATCCTTCTATCTATTTTCCCACTCATTTTCGCATGGAATCGGCTTTTTCTTCCGCCTTCATTCATTCCTTCCCTGAAATTGATCACTTTTTCCCATTCCCTCCATTTCTCCGGCTTTTTTTGAACGACAGTGTTAAACTTGCCCTTTATGACAAAAGAACCAAGATAAAAGATTTATCTATCCTCGAAATGCAAAGCTTAAAACAACCATAAAGCCCCTTTTTTAGAAGTACGGAATAGTCCAATTTGATTGTTCCATTTTTGTCAATTTTATGTATAAATTAAAATGTTGTAGAGGACAAATCGTCGTTTCTAGCCCAAAAGATCTTGATTGCTTTGTAAAAAGAAATTAACATTATGTTAAGTTGATTTAACAATATATCAAATATACTATATAAACAAAGAATTGCAGGTGGTACCATGAATAACAAGGTCAGGGAACTGAGAGCGAGGTACGGGTATTCACAGGAAGCTCTCGCAAAAGCGGTTGGAGTGACGAGGCAGACCGTTGCGGCTATCGAAAAAGGCAATTACATACCGTCTCTCCTGTTAGGATTAAAGATTTGCGAAGTATTTCAATTAAAAATGGAAGACGTTTTTTGGTTGGAGGAGGATATAAGATGAGTATGAAAACGAGAACTTTTTTTCACATCCTTCTGTTCGGACTTGCCTGCTGGACGTTTATTTGGTTTTTCATGCTGCGGAGCAGATTGCCGGCATTCTGAAAACGGGCGGGGCAGACTTGCATGTTGTGCTGAATCTTATTCCGATTCTGCTGTTTGTTTTCGTACTGGCGATTTATTCATACTTGGAAAAAAGGGGGAACTCCCGCAGGCATAGCCTTCTTCTCATACCGGATGAATTTAAAGAGCAGGATGAAAGGGAACAAATGATCACCGCCAAAGCTTGCAGAACCTCTTATATCGTCCTGTATGTGGCGATGCCCGCCGCGGCGCTTTTATTGATCTTTTATCCGTTTTTCCAGGCGAAAATGCCGTACTTCCCGATCATCGTCATCTTTGTATTAATTACGATTCAGCATCTGTCATACATGCTTTCCTTTCATAAGCACAAATAAAAAAACTCCAGAACGCCTGGAGTTTTTTTCGTTTACAGCGTTTTTTCCTTATGCGTTGACGGAAAGTGGTCATTTCCGATGACTTCGCCTGACGCTTCTCTTTCAAGTTTCGTCCGAAACGGAAGGAGCGGAAAGACCTTTTCGGCAAAATGATACGCTTCTTCAAGATGGGGGTAGCCCGAGAAGATAAATGACTCGATCCCGAGATCGGCATATTCTTTTATCCGGCGGGCGACCGTTTCCGGATCGCCTACAAGCGCCGTGCCGGCTCCGCCTCTGACAAGTCCGATGCCGGCCCAAAGATTCGGGCTGATTTCCAGCTTGCTTCTCTTCCCTTGATGAAGCTCAACCATTCTCTTTTGCCCTGATGAATCCATCCGCTTCATCGCATTTTGGGCCGCCGTGATCGTGTCGTCATCAAGATGGCTGATCAGTTTATTTGCTGCCTGCCACGCCTCTTTTTCCGTTTCCCGGACGATGACATGCAGCCTGATACCGAAACGGACGGTTCTTCCTTCTTTTTCAGCCAGCCTTTTGACGGATTCAATCTTTTCTTTGACGAGAAAGGGCGGCTCTCCCCACGTTAAATAGACATCCGCGTGTCTGGCGGCCGTCTCCTGGCCCGCTTTTGAAGATCCGCCAAAATAGATCGGCGGATGCGGCTCTTGAACCGGCGGGAAGAGGAGTCTGCCGTTTTCGGTCTTCAAGTGCTTTCCCCTGTAGCTGACAGTCCCGCCTTTTAAAAGCGAACGCCAGATGTCGAGAAATTCATTTGTCGCTTCATACCGTTCATCATGGCCGATAAACAGACCGTCTCCCGCCAGTTCATACGGGTCCCCGCCGGCGACCACATTAATAAGGAGCCTGCCGTCAGCAAGACGGTCGAATGTGGATGACATTCGCGCGGCAACCGACGGCTGCATCAAACCCGGTCTGACAGCGACCAGAAATTTCAGGTCTCTCGTGACCGCCGCTAAAGCGGCAGCCGTAATCCACGGGTCTTCGCACGATTTTCCCGTCGGCAAAAGAACCCCCGTATATCCCAGCCTGTCAGCCGCCTGAGCCACCTGCTTGAAATACGTATGGTCGGCCGCTCTGCCTCCTGTGTTTGTGCCGAGATAACGTCCATCACCATGAGTTGGAATAAACCATAAAATTTCCAAACCGATCTCCCCTTTACTTTTGATTTCCTTGATAGCTGTTTCTCCAGCCCAGGCACTTCCTTTCCAACACTCTGACGAATGAATCCGTCAACTTTCCGACGGCTGCAAAAATCAAAATCCCGACAAACACCTTATCGGTTTGCGAAAACTGTCTGGCATCCATGATCATATATCCGATTCCCGCGCTTGATCCCATCAGCTCGGCAACGACTAGTCCGAGCCACGATACGCCGAGCGACAGGCGGATTCCTAAAAGGATGTTCGGAAGCGATGCAGGGAGAATGAGCTTTGTCACCTGCTTCAGCCAATGAAACTCCAATACCCTTGCCACATCGAACAGCTTTGAATCGACGCCCCTGATCCCCGAAAATGTATTGATATACACCGGGAAGAAGGCGCCAAGAGCGATCAGCAGCACCTTTGACAGCTCGTCAAAGCCGAACCATAAGATAAACAGCGGCGTGACGGCGAGATGCGGAACGGTCCTCAGCATTTGCAGAGACGGATCGAGATAATCCTCGGCTATTTTGGAGAATCCGGTGACCAGCCCGAACAGGAGCCCGAGTCCTGCCCCCAGGAAAAAACCGAGCGCGGCGCGCTGAATGCTGATGCCTAAGTGAGCAAAAAATTCTCCCGATGCGATAAGGTCCCGGAAGGTCAGCAATATGTCAAAAGGCGCCGGAAGCACGGTCTTTGAGATGAGCTCCAATGCTCCGACAAGCTGCCATAATAAAATGATGATGACTGGCAATACCAATCCTTTTCCCCAGGCAAGCCGAAAAGCGGCAGGCTTATGTTTGGCGCCTGTTTTCGGCCCGACTGCGGCGGTGTTTGGTGAAACTGCCCTCATTCGTCGTCTCCTCCTTTGAGCACTTTTTTCATAAACGAGTTGTCAACCACTTCTTTTACATCAATCTGTTTGTTGATCGCTTTTAACTCGTATTGAAAATCGGCAGTTTCCTGCTGCGTTTGAATGATGCGGTCTGTGATCGGTTCGTTTAACGGTTCCGTGTTATTCAGCACGTTTTCTACGACCTCTTTGTCGATGCCTTTGATTTTCGAATAGGTTTCAACCGCTTCTTTTTTATGGGCTTTCTGCCACTTCACGGCTTTGTCGTACACCTTCAGAAAACGGACGACCTCTTCTGGATGCTGTTCGGCAAATTCGCTCCGAACAAGCGTAAAACCCGGGGAATACCGGTCAATTTGTTCACCGTCTACCAATATCTCAGCATCGCTTTTGATTGTTTTAAGGGACAAAAACGGCTCCCAAATCGACCACGCGTCAATCGCCCCGCTGTCAAATGCAGGCATAGCCTCGTCAGGCTGAAGCTGGATGATGTTCACGTCGGAAGGCTTCAAACCGGCCTTATCGATCACTTTATAAAGAAAATCGAATCCGCTGCTTCCTTTTGCGACAGCCACCTTCTTTCCTTTCAAATCCTTGATGTCAGTGATGCCGCTCCCTTTTTTGACAAGGATGCCGTTCGCTTTTAAGCCGTCTTGTGAGAGGCCGATTTCCTTAAAATCGATGCCTGCCGCCTGTCCTGCGATCACCGGCGAATTGCCGACCTGGGAAAAATCGAGTTTGTCCGCGGCGATTCCTTCAAACTGCGGCGGACCGCTTTGGAACTCCGTCCATTTCACTTTGATTCCATCTCTGGCAAACTCTTTTTCAAACCAGCCTTTTTCTTTCGCAAGCAGCAGCGGGCTCAAGCTTTGCTGCACCCCGATGTTAATCACTTCCAAATCCTTGCCGCTTCCGTTTGATCCTGCTGCTGAACAGCCTGCAAGCAGCAGGCAGCCCAGTACATACAACGCCCATTTTTTCATCCGTTTCCGCTCCTTTCTGCTTTAAATCCCCGAGCCTTCTTGAAAGCTGAATTCTTCCGTTTTCTCAAATTCTTTCAGCACTTTTTGCCTGATTGACTGAAAAACAGGAGATGTTCTGCTGCGCGGAAATGGCAGATCAACCGGAAGCAGTTTATGAATTCTCCCCGGCTTTGCGGTGAAGACCGCGATCCGGTTGGCTAAATAAACGGATTCGTCGAGATCATGGGTGACAAGGATCATCGTCATTTTCTTCTCTCTCCAAATGTCTGCCAGCACATCCTGCAGATGCTTTCTCGTAAAGGCGTCCAAGGCGCCGAAAGGTTCATCAAGCAATAAAATCTCGGGTTCCCGCAAGAGTGCCCTGGCTATCGCGACCCTTTGCGACATTCCCCCGGACAGCTCGCGCGGATACAGTTTCTCCGCGCCTTTCAGCCGTACCGTTTCAATCAATTCATCGACTTTTTTGCGTACCGATGGTTCTTTCAGGCTTAAATCTGCGGCGATATTTTGCTCAACCGTCATCCACGGAAAAAGCCGATGCTCTTGAAATATAAAGCCTTGCTGAATCCCCGGACCTTTGATCTCTCTGCCGTTCATGCTGATTCGCCCTTCATAATCCCCGTCAAGCCCTGCAACGATTTTTAAGAGCGTGCTTTTTCCGCACCCGCTTGGTCCGATGACAGTCAGGAATTCACCGTTTTCGACCGCTAGCTTCACGTCTCGAAGCACGCTCGTTTTACGGCCGCCGTATACAAACGCTTTTTCGTTAACACGGATTGATAAAGACATCTTGTTCCCCTTTCTTTGCCATTATGAAAATAAAAAGCTCTTATCCCAAATTGAGATAAGAGCCTTCGGTTGACCGATCAGCGCTGATGGAATGTTCCGAAATATTAAATAACATACTAATTCATATTATTCCGACCTGTCAACCCTATATTATAAAAAAACAGATGAAAGGTTCCCCTTTCATCTATCTGTATTGCCCGTCTTTAATTGTAAATGTTACCGCCTGCTTTTTTAAATTCCTTCGCCTTCTCTTTCAGTCCTTTTTGAATAGCCTTTTCTTCAGCAAGGTTGTTTTCCTTGGCATAGTCGCGAATATCCTGGGAAATTCTCATGCTGCAAAACTTCGGCCCGCACATCGAACAAAAATGCGCCGTTTTTGCGCCTTCAGCCGGCAAGGTTTCATCATGGAATTCAAGCGCTCTTTCCGGATCAAGCGACAGGTTGAACTGATCTCTCCAGCGGAATTCAAAGCGCGCCTTTGACAGCGCATCATCGCGGAGTTGCGCACCGGGATGGCCTTTAGCGAGATCAGCCGCATGAGCCGCGATTTTGTATGTGATGACGCCTTCGCGGACATCGTCTTTATTCGGCAGTCCCAAATGTTCTTTCGGCGTCACATAGCAAAGCATGGCCGTGCCGTACCAGCCGATCATCGCCGCTCCGATCGCAGACGTAATATGGTCATAGCCCGGCGCGATATCGGTTGTCAGCGGCCCCAGCGTATAAAACGGCGCTTCCTTGCAAATCTCCATTTGCCTGTCGACGTTTTCTTTGATTTTATTCATCGGCACATGCCCCGGCCCTTCGATCATCACCTGAACATCGTGCTTCCAAGCGATCTCCGTCAGCTCGCCAAGCGTTTCCAATTCGGCAAATTGCGCTTCATCATTCGAATCCGCAATCGAGCCCGGACGAAGGCCGTCTCCCAGCGAAAATGCGATATCATACGTTTTCATAATCTCGCAAATCTCCTCAAAATGCGTGTACAAAAAGCTTTCTTCATGGTGCGCCAGACACCACTGCGCCATGATTGCCCCGCCTCGGGATACGATTCCGGTGACGCGCTTCGCCGTTAACGGCACATACCTGAGAAGGACGCCGGCATGAATCGTAAAATAATCGACACCTTGTTCAGCCTGTTCGATCAATGTGTCGCGGTAAATCTCCCATGTCAAATCTTCGGCCACTCCGTTGACCTTTTCGAGCGCCTGGTAAATCGGCACAGTGCCGACGGGGACGGGACAGTTGCGGATGATCCATTCCCTTGTCGTATGGATATCCTTTCCTGTGGATAAGTCCATCATCGTGTCTGCTCCCCAGCGGATCGCCCATGTCATTTTCTCCACTTCTTCTTCAATTGAGGAGGTGACGGCTGAATTGCCGATGTTTGCGTTTATTTTTACGTGGAAGTTCCGTCCGATAATCATCGGTTCGCTTTCCGGGTGGTTAATATTTGACGGAATGATCGCCCGGCCGCTGGCCACTTCTTCCCGGACGAATTCGGGAGACACATGCTCGCGGATCGCGATGAATTCCATTTCAGGCGTAATGATCCCCTTTCTTGCGTAATGCAGCTGGGTGACATTTTGCCCCTTTTTCGCACGCAGCGGTTTTCGTTTCAGGCCTGGATAGCTGTGATTTGCTTTCTCTTTGCTTTTATAGCCGTTATCCTCCGGCTTTACTTCTCTGCCTTCATATGTCTCGGTATCGCCGCGTTCTCTGATCCAGGACGCCCGCAAAGGCTTCAGCCCCTTCTGAATATCAACCTTCGCATTGGCGTCTGTATAAGGACCGCTCGTATCGTATACGCGGACAGGCCGATTTTCTTCTTCTCCAAATGATCCTGTTGTAGGACTTAAAGAAATTTCTCTCATCGGCACTTGAATGTCAGGACGCGATCCTTCGACATACACTTTTCGGCTTCCTGAAAAACTTGACATCATCGCGATGTTTTTTTGCTGTACTGACTCATGTTTCATGTGAAAATCCTTCCCCTCTTTAAAAATGATCAGGACGAAACTCCAGAACAGCACCAGCACAAAAAAACCAGGCACATTGTTCATGAACCTGGTTTAAAGTCAGTAAAATCGGCAGATGACCGCATCGCAGCCGGACATCCCTATCCTTCATCTTTTTACTTCCCCACGCTGGTACGAACCAGATCAGGTCCAAAGGGTTAAGAAACGCAAGTTGTTTCTCTCTCAGCCCTCAACAGGGCACCCCTAGTAAAGCTATTATATTCGTTTCTAATAGTAACACATCGATTTGACAGTGAAAATCATTCAGAAATAAATGAATCCTTTTGACTATAAACAGCGTATAAAAATTGCTTTTATTTCAGGATAAAAGGAGAAGATCGAAACATGTCACTGTTTAAAAAGCTTGCGGCAAGCGCAGGCATCGGAGCGGCAAAGGTCAATACGATTTTGGAGAAAAATGAATATCTGCCGGGTGAGAAAGTGAACGGAAGCGTTCTTGTAAAAGGCGGCAACACCGAACAGCACATCAGGTACATTGAATTATTGCTGGAGACCGAATACGCCATCGTAAAGGATGATAAAAAAGAATGGAAAACCGTCACCATGGAATCCCGCAGGGTAACGGAATCATTCACCATCAGCCCGGGGAAAGAAAGGCGCTTTCCTTTTTCATTCATCATGCCGCTTGATGCGCCGATGACGATGAAAGGGACGCGCGTTTTCTTATTGACAGACCTGGACATTCAAGGCGGCATCGATAAATCGGACGAAGACCCGATTGCCGTCAAACCGCACCCGTGGATCAAATCTGTGCTGGAAGCTATGGGAGACCTCGGATTCAGGCTTCAAGAGGCTGATTGTGAACATGCGCCATACTTTAACAGGCGGATGCCTTTCGTTCAGGAATTCGAATTTGTACCGGTCTCGCAAAATTACCGCCGACTGTTTGACGAATTAGAGCTCGTATTTCTTCTTGAAGATAACGGGTTGGACGTCATCATCGAAGTCGACCGCCGCGCCAGAGGATTGCGGGGCTGGCTGGAGGAAATGTATAACGAAGGCGAAAAGCTCGTCCGCGTCCGTTTTGACGAATCACAACTTAAAAATAGAGAAGAGCTGAAAACATCGCTTCAGGCGATCATTGAGCAGTACGCCGGATAAAAGGAGAAGGAGCCGCTCCGGCTCCTTCCTTTATTCATATATTTCGATGCAGCACGTCAAGGATCTGTTTCAGATCCCCGGCCGCAATTTGGCCAGGTGCGGATGCCTTTCTGGCCGCTCCGAAAGTCATCGCTGATCCAAATAACTCTCCGGCCAGCCGGCTGATCACGCCTTTTCCGGCCATCGACATCGTAATGATCGGGCCCTCCGCGTACCGCTCATACATCGTATGAGTCGCCTCAAGCAATGTCAGCACATCTGCCGCCGTTTCAGGCATCACCGCAATCTTGGGCAAATCGGCTCCCAGCTCCTGCGCTCTGCGCAGCCGGGACACGATCTCTTCCGCTCTTGGCGTTTTTTCGAAATCGTGGTTGGATATAATGACGAAAACATGATGCATATGAGCCGCTTCAACCAGTTTTTTTACATCCTGCTCTTCATTGAACAGCTCAACATCAATCACATCTGCCAGCCCTGTTTTGGCAACGGCATGATTTAAAGAAAAATAAAATTCCTTGCTGACTTCTTTTTCGCCGCCTTCCTCTATGCTGCGGAACGTAAAGATCAGCGGAATGTCTTGCAATATGGCACGGATTTCAGCCAGCGCTTCTATCACTTTTTCAACGTCTTCCACATTCTCAAAAAAATCCGCCCGCCACTCGACAAGATCCGGATCGACAGACTGCAGAAAAGCAGCTTCTTCTTTCAATTGTTCCAGCGTTTCTCCAACAAGCGGCACGCAAATTTTCGGAGCTCCCTCTCCGATTGTCACCCCTCTGATCTTCACCGTATTCATCAACGGCCTCAACTCCTGTTCTATATATCACAATGTTCTTTGCATTAACGGTACCGGAGATTGGTCATAAGCGCAAGCAGAAATTAAACCACTCGTATACCAACACGAGATCACCTTTCGATAGCTTGTTTATTTAAAAATGAATCTACGATCCCTTGCAGAATATCACTCATTTCTTCAGGCGATTCTTTCCTGCCTCTCTCAAACCATTTTGAAAGGATATTCCAAAAACCCCCGGAACTAAATGCAAGCCCATACTCCAAACTGATTTGATTTTTAAAATGAAAGGTGTCTTCTTTAAACTTTTCATGAAGAGCCGGTAATAATTCATTATATTTCTCAACGACCAAATAAAACAAATGATTCTGATGAAGGGCTTGTAAAAAATCGGCATGTCTGCTCCAAAAGTTGAAGTATGCATGCCCAAGACTAGATAAGTCGATATGTTTTTCCTGAACAATGTAATTGGAATATTCACTGCAAAGCTGCTCAAAATAGCGGTCTAATATATCTTTTTTTGATTGGAAATGCCGATAAAACGTTCTTCTGTCAAGCTGTGCTTTTTCCGCTATCTCCGTAATGGTAATGTCAGAAAAGCTTTTTTCCTTCATTAGCTCCAGCAGTGAATGCGTCAGCCAGCTTTTAGATTGCTGTGCTGTTTTTGAGGGCATTTGATTCATGTTCTCGCTCCTGTCTCACTTTTTATTGCGATGTAGCACTTTTCGTTGTCTTATTGACTTTATTTATGATGAAATGTCACAATTGTGGCACATAAAAGGGGGAATGTAAATGGATAAGATGCAATTGATTGCCTGGCTGCTGCCGACATTATTTATACTGCATGATTTTGAAGAGATGGTGATGGTTGAGGCATGGGGCAAAAGGTATCAGAGCAAACTGAACCAATTGAAAAGAGCGCCATTCGGTCATTCCACGACTGCTTCTTTTGTTTGCGCCGTACTTGAAGAATTTATATTAGCTGTTGTTGTAACGATCGCCAGCATTTATTTTAATCAATACATTGTCTGGTTTGGCTTCTTTTTTGCCTTTACTGTTCATTTTCTTGTTCACATCGTCCTATGGTTGACATTTAAACATTATGTACCAGGTATACTGACTGCAATCCTTATGCTGCCGTTTTGTTGCTATCTGCTGATTGTTGCAGCGGAAATAGAGACATTCAGTTTCTCTTCAATGGTCTTATCGGGCATAGCCGGAATGCTTATCACCTTTTTAAACCTTATGTTTCTGCATAAAAAGATGGGACTTATTCAAAAAAAGCTTGAAACATATGCCCGAATATGAAAGTCAATAAAACAAACGGACGTCCCCGCTGTGTAAAGATAAGAAGTGTGTTTGTCTCACAGTCTCTTAAAGGGTCAATTTTAATTCTGTTCTTTCCACTTTTCTGCGTTTCATTCCTTCGCGTGCAAGTTACCGGAGGATGCCTCCTATTGCGGAAGCTTGAATGTAGCATGAAGCGTTCGTTTCTCTGTCATTGAAGCCACATGTTTGTCCAGCTTCATCTTTTGAGCTTTCTTTAGATTTGGCGCCTTTACTTTTGTCTGCTGACCGGACGCCACCCCCTTGGATGCCTGCGCCACAGCAACGCCTGGGGTTATCGCTCCCAGCAGCATCGCAAGTGATAAAACCAACATTAGACAATACTTTGTGAACGATTTTTTTAACATAGAAAATGCCATCCCCATTTCTTTTAGTGCATGATCATTTCAAGTTGTAAAAAGCAAATCCAAGGGTGAGCGGTTCTAGCAGGTCTATGCTTCTTCATTACGTTTATGAATAACATAAACCTGAGAGAACCTTGGGTTCTGTATTTCAGCAGGCTTACAACTTCCTTTTACTTTGTACATGAACTCATCCGCCGCGTACTCCGATACATCCTGCAGTTTCCGCTTATAAGACTTAACCTGAAGGAGCTGTCAGCTCAGACGTTTCCTTCAGGCAATACTTCGACATGTTAAAGACGACCGCCTACCTCGGTGTCGTCGGTCCAGTGACAGGCCCCAAGGCGCTGAATATCCGGTCAAAGCGTCGCATCGCTGTCTCGAGCGGACCGGCAGGGAGCCGTGCAATCAGCCACCCTGTCACCGTCGTCACGGCTGCGACGAGCAGATCACCGAATGGAAGTGCCCCGATATCATACTGGGCCCCCGAGATTTCAAGAGCCCATATGACAACAAACTGAGCTACATACATCGTCAACGCTACACGTCCGACTCCAGCGAACGCCTTTAACACGGCAGTGGTCTTCTGCTGCACGAGACATACCAATCCAAGCACCAGAAATGCGGCCCCTAGCCCCAGCATCGTCAGGAAAGTTGACGCACTGTGCGGAGCTATCGAAAGAAGATTGTGCCACAGTGGCGGTGTCACGTTGTGCGGCCAGATAGCATACTGATCCGGCTCGGCGACGGCGGTGCCTTGAACACTTACGAGCCACTCTTCAAAGGAACGGCTCAGCCCTGGAAGAACGAAAGCGCCCAGGAGCTTAGAGACTGTGAGCATGATTGCGCCGCTGCCCGCGAGCCAGAGTGCGGTACGCATCTTGGTAAGATCAAAGCGCCCGATCGCCATACCGGCGACGAAAGCGGGTGCAAGTGCGAGCGCGGACATCGGGCCGCCTGCAATATCACGAAGTAAGAAAGCTCCAGACAGGACGCTTCCTCCGAGAATCATCAGAGGTGGGCTCACTATAATCAAAGCTGCTGCTTTCGCAACGAGCACACGCGTCGAACGGCGAACCAGCACCAACGCCAGCACGAACAGTGCAGCATAAGCGGCAAAATCACCCCGAACGGAGTATTCAGCATGATGAGTAGATATCCTATAATATCGATAAATACCGCGCGGGCAAGCATCCGCGTCCGGAATGCAGTCGGCTCCGCTCCCCGATCCATTATGCGCCCGGCCATGATCGAGTAAGAGATGCCGCCGCAAAGCACAAATAACAGCGTCGTATTCCCGGAAACGATTGAAGCGTTCGTTTCGTTCAGGGCGAAGTGCTGTAAATACATTCCTATGACCGCCAATCCCCGCGCTGCATCAAGCGCCACAAGACGCCTTGCCCCCCGCGAATTTCCCAGTACGGTCTTCTGCCCTTCAGCTGAGTCCCGGGTGACGATTTCAACGTGCGCACCGTCCTGAAGCGGAGTTGATAAATCGACCAGCTTTCCGTTTAATTTGCCTGCAACCGCATTTTCCAGTCCTCCGCTAATAGAAGCCGCGACATCCTCGATGCTTGCTTCCTCTTCAAATTCTCTGACAGATCCGTCAGCCAGTTTAATGCTGATTGACAACTTCTATTCCTCCTCAAAAGATTAATGCTTTACCTGATCCATTGTTCCTTTTCCTATATTTAGATGAGATCTTGCTGTATTCCAAGATAGCGGGCAGATGTCGCTAAAGTTTGATCAACTTGTAAACAAAACGTAAAAAGGTCATAACTGTCAGAGGATAAGAACATATACATTAGGTATCCAAAATTTGTGCCGAGCTTCAATTCTTAAAACAAATAAAAGCACCTTGTCAGTGACAGGTGCCTGGTCCTTGTTAAAAGTGATCATTTGATTGGAGGGATTTCAATGAGGAGATCGTCAAACAAGAGCTGAACTGCTTAAACGTTATGAACCATTCATGGTGCAATTAATGAAGACTACAATACACCCTTGACGGTTCGCCGCTTTAATAAGGAATAAATAAAAAGAGCGTTCCTTTAATAAGGAACGCTCTTTCATCGCTTGGCAATACGATGTTTAGTGATACCGGTGGTCGGGGTCGAACCGACACTCCCGAAGGAACACGATTTTGAGTCGTGCAAAAACCTCATAGTTCCTCCGAAAGGCACACGGTCATTTATTCCGAACGTTTAGGCGATAGTTTGGCGCACTATCACTTTCCTTATCGCCTATGATACCCAAACTTCCGCGGTCTGGCAAGCGTTGCTATGCGTAAATTAACGAAAAAAAAACGCCCCATACGATTAAGGACAGGGCGGTATGTTATTTCGCTTCGAGTATTTCCCGTATTTTCTTCTCGTATTCCTCTTCCGTTATGGCTCCCGATTCTTTTAGCGCGACCCATTTCATAAGCTCGTCGGCATCGCTCGTCGTAGACGCAGGCGAAGAGGACTGCGCTTCCTCTATGTATTGATCGATCAACTCTTTGCATTTTAAGAAATCCGGATATTGTTTTTTCCCTATCATCAGCGTATTTTCGTTCTTGGCCGCGTCAATTACCCATTTTCCTGACGCTTCCTTGCTGCCGCTGAATATAAACGAAATATAGCCGGCGAGTATTTTACCAGGCTTTTTCATTTCGACAGCGGAGATCGATTTTATTTGGATTTCTTTTTCTTTGCCCCCGTGGTATGTTCCGCGTTTGTGTTTAATGATTACCTTTGACCGCGAAACCGTGATCGATCCCGTGTTAGATTCAAAAGTTTTCCCTTCCTCCATTTTATCGCCCCCTAAAAGTTCCTATATCCTTTATATCGGTTATACGTACTACTGCGCAAGGGGTTTCCGGATTTTTTAAAACGAAGGCAAAAGGCGGCATGCCGCCGCCCTCCCTCGCATTCAATGTTTAGTCACCTCGCATATAGTTTGTAATCGTTATTTTCTTGCCTTGTTCGGCGCTGACTGCGCTCTCTGTCATACGGCCAAGCTCTTCGCTATCAACCACGAAAACAGATTCGATAACAATCGGCTGCTGTTGTTTCGGATCTACTCCGTTTCCGGACTCAACCGCGTATTTAACCGTTCCGAGTGTTCCTCCGGCAAGCGCCATGCTCGGATTGACAGCGTAAGATTGCGGATTGATTAGCGCAGCATTTGCCATTTCGTTTGCAGCCGCTTTGACAACGCCAATATTGCGCTCGATACCTAACGCAAGCCCCATCGGAAGGAATTTACCGATTTCATCACGGAATAGACGTGACGGCGAGTGAATTCCGAAGAAGGATTTAAAGGAGTCCGTAACGCTGTCTACAAATCCGCCTATTTGGGTATTGAGCCACCCTTTCATCGAAT